>NZ_BBSK01000072.1:0-101438 GCF_001319805.1 Burkholderia sp. E168m22 | reverse complement strand
GTCGCTGTAGCCGAGCCAGCCGGCCGACGTCGTGTAGCACGGGTAGCCGTCGCGCTCCAGCGCGGCGATCCGCGCGGCCTTGCCGGGCGCCTGCCGGCGCAGCAGGTCGAGCGCTTCGTCCGGGCTCAGGCAGTCGGTCAGGTAGCGGAAGTCGATCGCCCGCGCCAGCTCCTCCGGGCTCAGGTCGGCAACGAGCCGCCACAGCGGCTTGCCGACGGCCTTCGCCCACAAATCCCACACCGCGTTGACGACGGCGCCCGTCGCCAGGTGGATCGCGCCCTTGTCCGGGCCGATCCAGCGCAACTGGCTGTCCGACGTCACGTGCCGCCAGAAGCGGCCCATGTCCTCGCGAATCCAGTCGAGGTCGAGGCCGACGACGAGGTGACGCATCGCGTCGATCGCCGCGCAGCAGATTTCGTTGCCGCGCCCGATGGTGAACGTGAGCCCGTGGCCTTCGAGCCCGTCGCGGTCGGTTTCGAGCACGACGTAGGCCGCCGAATAATCGGGGTCCGGATTCATCGCGTCGGAGCCGTCGAGCTGGCGCGAGGTCGGAAAGCGCACGTCGAGGACGCGCATCGATCGAATGATAGGCATGACGAACCGTCCGTTGAAGGGAATCAGGCCTGCACGGTACGCTGGCGCTGCTCGCCGAGCCCGTCGATGCCGAGCGTGATCACCTGTCCGGCGCGCAGGTAGACGGGCGGCTTCTGTCCAAGGCCGACGCCAGGCGGCGTGCCGGTCGAGATCACGTCGCCCGGCTGCAGGCTCATGAAACGGCTCAGGTAGCTGATCAGGTGCGGCACGCGAAACACCATCGTCGCGGTCGTGCCGTTCTGGTAGCGGTGGCCGTCCACCTCGAGCCACAGCCGCAGCGCGTGCGGATCGGGCACTTCGTCGGCCGTCACGAGCCACGGGCCGATCGGGCCGAACGTGTCGTTGCCCTTGCCCTTGTCCCACGTGCCGCCGCGTTCGAGCTGGTATTCGCGCTCCGACACGTCGTTCACGACGCAGTAGCCGGCGACGTGCGACAGCGCATCGGCTTCGTCGATATAGCGGCCGCCCTGGCCGATCACCACGCCAAGTTCGACTTCCCAGTCGGTCTTCTCCGAGCCGCGCGGGATCTCGACGTCGTCGTTCGGGCCCGAGATCGCGCTCGTCCACTTGCCGAACACGACGGGCTCCTTCGGCACCTCCATCCCCGATTCGGCCGCGTGGTCGGAATAGTTGAGGCCGATGCAGATGAACTTGCCGACACGGCCGACGCACGCGCCGAGCCGCGGCGTGCCTTCGACGAGCGGCAGCGACGAAGGCGGAATGTCGCGCAGCCGCGCGAGCGACGCAGGCGTCAGCGCGTCGCCGGCGATGTCGTCGATCACGCCGGACAGGTCGCGAATGTGGCCCTGCGCATCGAGCAGGCCCGGCTTTTCATGGTGTTTGTCGCCAAATCTCAGCAGTTTCATAGCGTCATCCGAACGGAAACGGAAAGGGGAAGTGAGCGGAAAGGGGTGGTCAGTTCGACACGGTCAGTTTGACCAGCCGCCGTCGATCAGGTGAATCGTGCCGGTGGTGAACGACGCTTCGTCGGACGCCAGGTACAGCGCGAGCGCGGCCACTTCGTCCGCGCTGCCGATACGGCCGATCGGCTGGCGCGCGACGAACGCCTGGCGCACCTCGTCGGCGGACACGTGGCGCGTGCGCGCCTGGTCGGCGATCCGCTGCTCCAGCGACGGCGATTCGATCGTGCCCGGGCAGATCGCGTTGCAGCGGATGCCGCGTTCGACGAAATCGGCGGCCACCGCCTTGGTCAGCCCGATCACGGCCGCCTTGGTGGTGCCGTACACGAAGCGGTTCGGCACACCCTTCACGCTCGACGCGGCCGACGCCATGTTGACGATCGACCCGCCGCCGGCTTCGAGCATCGCGGGCAGCAGCGCGCGGATCAGCCGGTACATCGACGTGACGTTCAGGTTCAGCGAGAACGCCCACGCGTCTTCGTCGCACTCGAGGATCGAGCCGTGATGCACGTAGCCCGCGCAGTTGAACAGCACGTCGAACGCGCGTTCGCTCGCGGCGAGCGCCGCGACCTCGTTCGTAGCGGTGACGTCGAGCCGCCGCGTGACCAGCCGGCCGCCCGCGCGTTCGGCGTCGGCCTCGAGCCGCACCAGCGCGGCTTCGTTGATGTCGGTCGCCAGCACGTCGGCGCCCTCGCTCGCGAACCGCAGCGCGGTCGCGCGGCCGATGCCCTGCCCGGCCGCCGTCACCAGCGCGCGTTTGCCCTGCAATCTCATGAGCATCTCTCCGAAAAAGCCGGCCGCCAGTCGGCCGATTGGCACAAAGGACTAAAGGTCCAACCAATCATAGGAAGGGATCGCCCGTTTGTCACGAAATCGCGATTCAGTATTTACCCGGGGCGGATCAATCCGTCCGGCACGCAAGAATGCGGCGGGCGAGTGGCGTTGAAGTCCGGCCTCTCGATTCGCGCAAACCCGGTACCGGCGGGCCTTCCAGCCGACTCTTCACCGACGTTCGGGACGACGGCCGCGCCAAACTGACAAAAAAGTCATGTTCGCGTCAGGGTGCCAACGGGTGGCGCACGCCATCATGGCGTTGCCGGACCGCGCTTCCGGTACATCGCCTCCCCGCCCGCGCCGGATCCCTGCGGGCACCTCCGTCCCCTGGCGATGTATCCCGTGACTGGGCGAGCAGACACGGCGCGCGGGCCGATTTTCCGCCCCGGGCTTTCCGTCCGGGGCTTTTTGTTCTTGGTTTTCCAAGAAAATAAGCGTGGATTGTTTCTAAATCGGCAAAAGGTAATTTGAGCCAGACAGGATGTTTTTTCCGGTCACAGACGCTTACATTTAGCGCACCACTCATGGAAACCCCTACGGATTCCCCCTTGGGTAGTGACACCCACTGCCATGGCCGAACCCGCACGGGCTTTAGGAAACGGCAAAATGAAGGCCTCCCAATCCCTGCCTGCGCTCGATCCCGCCGACGTCCACGTCGAAATCCTCGAACGTTCCGATACGCTGCTCGTCGTCCGCTGGGTCGAGCCCGGCCGCTGTCACTACGGCGAGCAACGCTGGCGCCGCCGCTTCGCGCAGCGCACCGGCACCTGCGCGCTGTCGCGCCAGGTCATCCATCGCGGCGACGAAGTGTTCCGCCCGGCCGAGCGTCCGGCCCCCGCGAACGCCGCCGCCATGATCTCCGCCGCCGAGGTACTCGCGCTGGCCGGCAGCAGGTAACACCTGCCGGCCGTGCGCCAGGCTGGCGGCGCCACGCTATCCGCCAGCCAGTCCTAGAAGCGCCGGTCTAATTCCCCTGCTTGTCTGCTCCGTCCGCCCGCACTATCGTTACACCACTCAATGTAACGATTACGTACGGCGGCCGACCGGCCGCGCCGATGGAGGCAGACATGCATGCATGGAGCGCGCGCCACGTCCCGGCGCAAGGCGGCAAGGTCGCGGTCGTGACCGGCGCCAATAGCGGCCTCGGCTGGCACCTCGCGGAAACGCTGGCCGCGAAAGGCGCGACGGTCGTGATGGGCTGCCGCGACGCCACCCGCAGCGCGCAGGCCGCCGACGCGATCCGCCGGCTTCATCCTCATGCACGCGTCGAAGTCGATCCGCTCGACCTCGCCGATCTCGCGTCGATCGCACGCTTCGCGGCCGACGTCGGCGAACGCCACGGCCGCGTCGACATCCTCTGCAACAACGCCGGCGTGATGTTCCTGCCGCTGCGGCACACGCGCGACGGCTTCGAGATGCAGTTCGGCACCAACCACCTCGGCCATTTCGCGCTGACCGGCCATCTGCTGCCGGCGCTGCGCGCCGCACGTCGGGCGCGCGTCGTCACGATGTCGAGCGGCTTCAACCGAGGCGGCCGGATTCGCGTGGACGACCTGCGCGCCGCGCATCGCTACAACCGTTATCTCGCCTATTGCGACAGCAAGCTCGCGAACCTCGTGTTCGCGCTCGAGCTGCAGCGCCGCTTCGAGCGCGCGGCGTTCGCCGGCATCAGCGTCGCCGCGCACCCCGGCTATGCGGCGACCAACCTGCAGTTCGCGGGCCCGGCAATGGACCGCTCGCCCACCCGCGCCGCGCTGATGCGTGCCGCGAACCGTTATCTCGCGCAGCCGGCCGATCAGGGCGCGCTGCCCGCGATTCATGCGGCCACGTCGCCCGATCTGGCCGGCGGCGCGTACATCGGCCCGTCCGGCTGGTTCGAATCGCGGGGGCTGCCGGCACCGGCAAGCGTGCCGCGCGCGGCGCGCAACGTGGCAACGGCGGCGTTGCTGTGGGAAGCCTCGGAAGCCGCGACGGGCGTGCGCTTTCTCAGTTCCGGCGCACCCGCGGGCCGCGCGTCGGGCCGGCCGTTCGATACGGCGGCCGAAGCACGCTGAATCGCGCGTCGCCGGCCACGGCATTCTTCATACCTATTACGCCAACCGAAAGGAAAGCCCGTTGAAAGACTGTTTCGACGCCTCACTGTTACCAGTCAGGAAACAATTTATCGTCAAATTCAGCGTTTACCCTGAACACGCCGGTGACTAACATTTGATCAATCGCTCAAGACATGGTGTCGAGAGCGAACTCAATAAAACACCGGAGGTCACCATGAAATCGCTCGTTTCCGCAGTCGTTGCCGCTGCCGCCCTGTCCGCTTCGTTCGGCGCATTCGCTCAACAAAGCACCGTGACGCGCGCTCAAGTGCGCAACGAACTGGTCCAGCTCGAACAGGCCGGCTACAAGCCGGGCGTGTCGAGCCCGTACTACCCGAACGACATCCAGAGCGCCGAAGCGCGCGTTCATGGTGTCGACAGCAGCGGCTACGGCGCGCAACCGGCGCCGCTCGTCCACTCGGGCGCGCCGGCAGCCGCTTCGTCGAACGCACGCGACTCGATCTTCTTCGGCCAGTAAGCCGATGCGCCCTCGGCGGGCGCCGCGCGTCGCGCGATGAAGTCACGCAGTCCTGACGAGCCCCCTTCGCGGGGCTCGTCTGTTTTGTGAAACGCATACCTCCGCCGCCCGGCAGCGGGTGGCTTCGCCCGGACGCCCGGCGTCCGGGTGCTTTTTCCCGGCGAGGTGTGCAAGAAGACGCCGTGTGTGCCGGTCAGCCGGCCACGGCCGCGGCCCCGGCCGGCGCCGATCGCGACAGCACGCGCCAGCGCGACAGCAACTCATCGCGATCGACGTAACAGCCCTGCAGGTGCCGACGGCCCGTCGACGGATCGAACCCGGTGCGCGCATGCAGCACGCGCCGGTTGTCGAACGCCCACATGTCGCCCGCCCGCAGCCGGCGCTGTACGCGAAAGCGCGGCTCGCGCGCCAGCGCGAGAAACCGCCGGTACGCACGATAGACGGCCGCGACCGAACCGGCCGGCGCATCGAGCGGCCCGCGCAGGAAGTTCGCGACGCGTACTTCCGTCACGTTGCCGCGTGCATCGAGGCCGATCACCGGCGCCGAACAGCGGTAGTCGCTGTTCGCGCTCTTGTTCCAGAACTCGAACGGCGTCGATGCGAGCTGCTCGAAATCGTCCGGATGTTCGCGCCGCAGCGCATCCGCGAGCGCGAAGCCGTCGAGGAAAATGCTGTCGCCGCCCGTCGCGTCGTTCGCGAGGCAATGCAGGAACTGCACGCCCGGCTGCAATTCACGCGTCGGCAGGTCGGTGTGCGGCGGAAGATTCAGCGACGTATACGCATTGCTGTCCGGGCGCGGCTTCGATTCGACGTCGAACAGCACACCGAAATTACTTTCGCGGATCAGGCCGACACGGCGTGCGATCTCGTCGACGCGGCCGCGCTCGGCCGGCACGCCTTCGACGCGCGTGAGCCCCGTGCGCTGCAACGCGCCGAGCCATGCGAGCAACGCACGGTCGTCTTCCATCACGTCGCGCCACGCGAATACGCCGATCGCCGTCGCATCGTCACCGGTCCATACGTGCCGCCCGTGCGCGGCCAGGCGCTCGGCGCGCGACGCGTCGTCGTACGCATGCGCACGCAACCAGCCCGGCGACCACGCGCTGCGGTGCCCGTCGTTCCATTCCACATGCAGCGCGCCGTCGGTCTCGACGTGCACGGTGAGCGCCGACAGATCCTCGCGCGCATCGGCGATCTCGAACACCTGTTCGCGCGTGATCGCATGCACGCACGCGGAACACGCGCAGTTGTCGCGCAGCCAGTCGAAATGGAACGGCGAGCGTCGCGCGTCGCTCCACTCGACCTCCACCGCGTCATCGCCGATCGTCGCCGCCGCGATCGCCGCGTCGGCCGAAAACGTCCGCCAGTCCTCGATACGGTGTTGCGCCGCTGCCTGCATCGTTGCCTCCCGGAAAACGCCCGCTACGCGTGTGGTGCGAGCAAGAACCCGCCGACCAGCCGGTGCATCCGCGCGGCCTGCGGGCTCGTCCCGAGCGCGCGCCAGCAGCCGTGCACCAGCCCCTCTCCCATCCAGTAGCGCGCGATACCGCCCGCCGCGCGAATCCGTTCGACGTACACGCGCGCATCGTCGCGCAGCGGATCATGCTCCGCGCCGATCGCGAGCACCGGCGGCAAACCGTCGAAGCGTGTAGCTTCGAGCGGCACCGATGCACACAACAGCGGGTTGCCGTCGCGCAGCACGTCGGCCAAGTCGCCGCCCCAGTACAGCGCGCGATAGCGATGCACGTCGTCGAGCGTCAGCATCGGCGCGTACGCTTCCGCGTCGCGCGCGGGCGACTGCGGTTCGAAACCGAGCATCGGATAGACGAGCGCGATGCCGTCCACGTTGCGTTCGCCCGCATCGCGCAGCGCGGTCGCCACCGCCGCCGCGAGCATCCCGCCCGCGCTGTCGCCCGCGAGCGTCAGCGGCGGCACGCACGGCCCCAACGGCCGATGCGCATCGCGTGCGGCACGCGTAACTTCCAGGCAATCGTCGAGCGCGGCCGGCGCGCGGTGTTCGGGCGCGAGCCGATAGTCGACGGCGATCACGTCGAGGCCCGTATCGGCTGCCAGTTGCGCGGTGATCAGCGCATGGCTGTCGAGCGAGCCGACGACGAAGCCGCCGCCATGAAAAAACAGCACCGTGCCGCGCGGCGTGCCGTGTGCGCACGTATAGCGCCGCAGTGCGATCGTGCGGCCGCCCGGTGCGCGCCACACGGCGTCGTGCTGCACGATGCCGGCCGGCAGCGCGGCCGGCGTCCATTCGGCCGCGAAGCGGTCGTAGAGACGGCGCTGCTCGTCGGGCGAACGCGCCGCCGCATCGGCCGGATACCACGCGTCGACGGCCGCGACGAACGCCGCGATTTCCGGTTCGAGCATCGTGTGCGCTCCGCGGTCGAAGATGACGATGGAAAAGATGCAGCACGCCGCTAGCGGCGCGGCGGCAGCCCGATCACGCGGCCCGCATACGCAGGCGCCGCGCACTCGCGCTGCAACGCATGCAGTTCGGCCACGCGCGCGGCCACGTCGTCGTCGAACGGTGCCGATTTCGCGCCGTCGCGCGTATCGACGTGCAGCAGCATCTGCTCGCTCGCCGACACCGCGTCGTCATGCCCGTCGGCGAACAGTTCGAGATACAGGTGCAGCCGCTTCGCATCGTGCGCGAGCACGCGCGCATCGACACGCACCGGCGTGCCTTCCTTGATCTCGTGCAGATAGTTCACGTGCGCTTCGAGCGTGTAGACCGAGCGCCCCCGCTCGCGGCGCGCGGCGTCGTCGAGGCCGATGCGATCCAGCAGCGCATCGGTCGCGAAGCTGAAGATCAGCAGGTAGAACGCATCGCGCAGGTGGCCGTTGTAGTCGACCCATTCGGGCCGCACCACGTCGCGGTAAATCGTCAGCGGGGTATCGCCGGTCATCGCCTGTCCTTTAGTCCTCGAATCGCATCCCGTGCCGCGCCTTCACCGCGGCGATCGATTTCAGCACCTCGGTGATGCACTCGTCGCGATAGCGTTCGAGCTCCTTGATGCTGCGCGTGCCCTGCTGTTCGGTCGTGCCTTCGACGACGCTGTCGATCAGCGCGTCGGTGAGCGTCGGCGCGACCAGCTTCGTCCACGGCAGTTCGAGCGCCGGGCCGAATTGCTGCATGAAGTGTCGCATGCCCGCGTCGCCGCCGGCCAGCGTGTAGGTCAGGAACGTACCCATGAACGACCAGCGGATGCCCGCGCCGAAGCGGATCGCATCGTCGATCTCGCCGGTCGTCGCGACGCCTTCGTTGACCAGATGCAGCGCCTCGCGCCACAACGCTTCGAGCAGGCGGTCCGCGATGAAGCCCGGCACTTCCTTGCGCACATGCAGCGGCCGCATGCCGAGCTTGCGATAGACCTCCATCGCGCCCTCGACCGCTTCCGGCGACGTGCGCGCGCCGCCGAGCACCTCGACGAGCGGCAGCAGATAGACGGGGTTGAACGGGTGACCGACCACGCAGCGCTCCGGATGCGTGGCCCGCGCGTAGAAATCGGTCGGCAGTAGCCCCGACGTCGACGACGCGATGATCGCGTCGGGCTTCGCCGCGCGGCTGATCTGCTCGTGCAGTTCGAGCTTCAGCGCCTCGCGCTCGGGCGCGCTCTCCTGGATGAAATCCGCATCGGCGACGCATGCTTCAATCGTCGATACGAAGCGCAGCCGTGCGGGATCGGCGCCCGGCGCGAGGCCGACGCGTTCGAGCGCGGGCCATGCGTTCGCGACGTTCGCGCGCAGTCGCGCTTCGGCGCCCGGCGCCGGGTCCCACACGACCACGTCGAGACCGTGCGCGAGCGCGCGGGAAATCCATCCGCTGCCGATCACGCCAGTGCCGATGGCGGCAAACGTCTTGATGTCGGTCTTCACAGCCATGTCAACGCATCCTTCGAATCAGGGGAAATCGGTCGGCGGCCGCGCGTGGACGCATGCCGCCGTGCCATGTCAGTCGGTGGGTGAAAAAGCTCACGCGAATTCGGCGATCGCGCGACGTTCGAGCGCACGCTCGCCGCGCGCCGGCAGGCCGAGCTTGCGGCGGCCTTCGGCCGGCGTCAGCACGCGGCCGCCGAGGCGCTCGACGATCTCGCGGGCGCGCTCGACGAGCGTGCCGTTGGTCGCATGCACGCCGCGGTCGAGCCAGATGTTGTCTTCGAGGCCCACGCGTACGTGGCCCCCGAGCAGCATCGCCTGCGCGACCATCGGCATCTGCATGCGGCCGATCCCGAAGCCGGCCCAGTGCGCGCCGGGCGGCAGGTTGTCGACCATCGCCTTCATCGTGCCCGTGTCGGCCGGCGCGCCCCACGGAATGCCGAGGCACAGCTGGAACAGCGGCGGATCGTCGAGCAGCCCTTCCTTGAGCAACTGCTTCGCGAACCACAGATGGCCCGTATCGAAGATCTCCAACTCCGGCTTCACGCCGAGTTCCTGGATGCGCTTCGCGCCGGCGCGCAACTGCGCGGGCGTCGACACGTAGATGTAGTCGCCGTCGCCGAAATTCAGCGTGCCGCAGTCGAGCGTGCAGATCTCGGGCAGCAGTTCCTCGACGTGCGCGAGGCGCGTGAGGCCGCCGACCAGATCGGTGCCCTTGCCGAAGCGCATCGGGTCCTCGCCGGGGCCGATCTCGAGATCGCCGCCCATGCCGGCCGTCAGGTTGATGATCACGTCGACGTCGGCCGAGCGGATGCGGTCGACCACTTCGCGATACAGGTTCGGGTCGCGGCTGCCGCGCCCCGTCTGCGGATCGCGCACGTGGCAGTGGGCGACCGTCGCGCCGGCCTTCGCGGCTTCGATCGCGGCGGCCGCGATCTCCTTCGGCGTGACCGGAATCGCCGGATGCTTGCCGACCGTATCGCCCGCGCCGGTGACGGCGCAGGTGATGATGACTTCGTGGTTCATGCTGGATGCCTCGCTTGATTCGGGTTGTGTCGCATTGCTAACAGCGTATGGGCGCAGGCCATCACAGGCCGAGATACGCCTTCACGGCAGGCAGGCCGTCCTTGCCGTCGAACGTCTTGACGCCCGCGAGCCACGGATCGAGCACCTGCGGGTTCTTCTTCAGGTACGCCTTCGCGGCCTCGGCCGGCTTGGTCTTGTTCATCACCGACTGCATCAGCTGGTTCTCGAGCTGCGTCGAGAAGCGCAGGTTCGTCACGAGCTTGCCCGCGTTCGGGCAGCGCGCGATGAAGTCGGGCGCGGTGAGCGTGTACACGCGCGCTTCGCCGTAGTTCGGGCCGAACGCCGCGTCGCCGCCGGACAGGTAGTTCATGCTGAGCTGGATGTTCATCGGATGCGGCTCCCAACCGAGGAACACGACCCACTTCTTGTCGCGGACCGCGCGCTCGACCGTCACCAGCATCCCCGCTTCGCTCGATTCGACGAGCTTGAAGCCGCCGAGCCCGTACTGGTTCGTGTCGATCATCTTCTGGATCGTCGCGTTCGCGCTGCTGCCCGGCTCGATCCCGTAGATCTTGCCGTCGAGTTCCGCGCGGTGTTTCGCGATGTCGTCGAAGGTCTTCAGGCCGGCCTGGTATTCATAGCTCGGCACCGCGAGCGTCGCCTTTGCGCCGGACAGGTTCGGCGGCTCGACGACGTTGATCGACTTGCTGTCGAGGAACGGTTGCAGCTGCTTCTGCTGCACGGGCCACCAGTAGCCGAGCGACACGTCGAGCTGCTTGCTCTTGAGGCCGGCGAACGAGATCGGCACCGACGCGATCGTCGTGGTCGGCTTGTAGCCGAGCGCCTCGAACACGGTCGACGCGAGCGCCGTGGTCGACGTGATGTCGGTCCAGCCGATATCCGCGAAACGCACGGTCCGGCAGGTCGTGGCCTCCGTCTCGGCCAGCGCGGCGTGCGTGAACGCGCCGGTCGCCAGCACGGCCGCGGCGAGCGCGGCGATCTTCGTCGACTTCATGGTTCGGTTCCTCCCGGTTGGTCTCGCGGCAGCCGGTGCGCGAAGTGTGCACCGGCCTGCATCGTGGGAGTAAAAGTAACGAGCCATATTCGCCGCGAGAAGACCGGCGGCGACCTGTTCTTGCCTGTTTGCGACTATGAGTGGAAACCACTAGGTTGCGCTTGAGGCTTGCCGGACGGGGGTTTGGAGTTTTTCTGGCGTGCGGCGAGATTGCCCGGATGCGGCGCACGCCTTTCGATTCCGCCACGGCCTTGCTGACAGACTTCCGACACGTCGCCGGATGCCGTGGGCGGGCCCTATGCTGGCAGTCGCCGGGCGATCGCGCGCGGCCCGCCAGTTGCCGCGCCGCCCCGGGCCCGGATGCTGCGCATCACTGAAATGGACGGAGACGAACATGACCGGCCGTCGCGATGTCCGTCTCCGGTTTCTTCGGCCAGGAGCAATACGATGCTTGTCGCTTTCTTCGTCGTCGCCCTTTTCGCCATCATCGTGGCCATGCATCGCGGCGTGACGCGCGGCGCGAATGCGAAACTTCGCGCGCGGTTCGACGCAGAAGGCCCGCGCGGCGAACTATCGCGGCGGTTGATGCGCGACGCGGGGTACCGCGTCTGAGTCATGACGTCGGTTCGACCGAACACGCGTGCCGATCAGGAAGCGGCCCGTTCAGCCCGCCGTCACCGCCCGCACGAACGCCTGCGCGAGCACCGTCGGCTCGACCGGCAACACCAGCGCGCACACCGACTGCGCATCCTCGTCCGAAATCGGCACGAACACGACGCCATCGATGCCGATGCTCGCCATCCGCGCCGGCACGATCGCCACGCCCCGGCCGGCCGCGACGAGATTCAGCATCGACGTCTTCGGCGACACGATCCGCGCGGCCGCCGGCACGAAGCCACGCTTCAGGCACAGATCGAGCACGACGCGCGCGAGGCCGCCGCGCTCCCGATACACGGCCGACACGAACGGCTCCCGCCGCAGCCGTGCTATCGCGATGCGCTTGCGGCCCGCGAGCGGATGATCGGCCGGCAGCGCCGCGCACAGGCGCTCGGCCGCCAGTTCGACGAAACGCACGCGTGCATCGCGCCGCAGCACCGGCAGCCGGACGATCCCGATATCGGCGTGGCCGTTCGCGATGTCCGTCACCTGATCCTCGGACGACGCGCGGTCGAGATCGATGCGCGCGCCCGAACAATCGCGCATGAAGCGGTCGAGATCCGGCATCAGGCTGCTGACGGGCACGGTACTGGAATGCAGCAGCCGCAGCACGCCGGCCTCCCCGCGCGACAACTGCGCCCCTTCGTCGGCAGCGGCCATCAGCGTGGCCGGGATCGACGCCACGCGTTCGCGGTAGATCGCGCCGGCCGGTGTGAGCCGCACGCCTCTCGGTTCACGGTCGAACAGCAGGAACCCGAGTTCATCCTCGAGCTGACCGATCTGCCGGCTGAGCGCCGACTGCGCGACATGGAGCGCGCCTGCGGCCGGCGTGAAGCCGCCGAGGTCCGCCACGGTCAGGAAATACTGGATTTGCCGGAGTGATGGCATGCCGAAACGAGATGGATGAGCGCCAGATTCGATATTTGCGTTATACCGGCGCGCTCCGCAGAATGAAAGCCCTCCATGCCGGGCATCGCCGTTGCGGCCATCCTTTCGGAGCGTTCATCCTCGTGGCTACCCTCCTGTCTTATCTGCTGGTCGTGGCGGCCGGCATCAGCGTCGCGTTGCAGCAGGTGCTCAACGCGAACCTGCGCGCGCAAATCGGCTCGCCGTGGTGGGCCGGCTCGGTCAGCTACCTCGTCGGCCTGGCCGCGATGCTGGCGGTCGCGTTGCTGTCGCCTCACCCGCGCCTGAGCGGCACGTTCTCCGGCGCGGGCTCGTGGTTCAGCTGGACGGGGGGATTGTTCGGCGCGGTATTCGTCGGCGTCGCGATCCTGATGGTGCCGCGATTGGGCGCGGCGACGACGCTCGCGCTGATCGTCGTCGGACAAATGACCGGTGCGCTCGTGTTCGACCACTTCGGCGTGCTGGGCATCGTGCAGCATTCCGCAAGCCCGATCCGCGTGGCCGGCGCGGCGTGCCTCATTCTCGGGGTCGTGCTGATCCGCGCGTGACGGCGGCGCGTGCGTACGTGGCCGGCATATCGGCAACGCATGCACGCGCCGCGATGCTCATGCGTAGTTCATCATCACCGACTTGCTCTCCGTGTACTGGTCGATCACTGCGCGGCCAAGTTCGCGGCCGAAGCCCGACTGCTTCATCCCGCCGAACGGCAACGCGTTGTCGAGCAGCGAGTGGCAGTTGACCCACACGGTGCCTGCGGCAATACGCGGGATCAGCTTGTGGATCGCCGCGAGATCGTTTGACCAGATGCTCGCGCCGAGGCCGTACGGCGTGTCGTTCGCGAGCTGCACGGCCGTATCGACGTCGTCGAACGGCATCGCGACGAGCACCGGCCCGAAGATCTCCTCGCGCACCACGCGCATCGCCTGCGTCGTATCGACCAGCACCGTCGGTTCGACGAAGAAGCCGGGGCCGTCGATCGCGCGGCCGCCCGCAGCGGCACGCGCGCCCTCGCCGAACCCCGAGTCGATGTACCCGCATACGCGCTCGCGTTGCTTCGCGGACACGAGCGGGCCGATCTGCGTCGCCGGGTCCATCCCCGGGCCGATCTTCAGGCTCGCGGCGATTTTCGCGACGCGCTCGATCACGCCGTCGAACACCTTCGAATGAATGTATGCGCGCGAGCCGGCCGTGCACACCTGCCCCTGGTTGAAGAAGATCGCGTTCGCCACGCCCAGCGCGGCCTTGTCGAGATCGACGTCGGGCAGCACGATCACCGGCGACTTGCCGCCGAGCTCCAGCGACATCCGCGTCATGTTGTCGAGCGCCGCGTGGCCGATCGTCTTGCCCGTCTGCGTCGACCCGGTGAACGCGATCTTGTCGATGCGCGGATCGCGCGACAATGCCGCACCGGCCGTGTGACCGTAGCCGGTGACGATGTTGACGACGCCGTCCGGAAACCCGGCCGCCTGAATCAGCTCACCGAGCCGCAATGCGCTCAGCGGGGTGTCTTCGGCGGGTTTCAGCACGACGGTGCAGCCAGTCGCGAGCGCCGGCGCAATTTTCCACGCGGCCATCAGCAACGGAAAATTCCACGGAATGATCGCGCCGACCACGCCAACGGGCTCCTTGCGCGTATAGGCAAAGATTTCGCTGTCCGGCAGGTACGGCATGCCGGCGTCGATCACGCTGCCTTCGATCTTCGTCGCCCAGCCGGCCATGTAGCGGAAGCACTGCGCGGCCATCGCGACGTCGAGCCCCTGCGCGACCAGCACCGGCTTGCCGTTGTCGAGCGATTCGATCTCGGCGAGCTCGCGCGCATTGGCCTCGATCAGGTCGGCGAGCACGAGCATCAGGCGCTCGCGGTCGGTGGTCTTCGCGCTGCGCCACGGGCCTGCATCGAAGGCACGGCGCGCGGCCGCGACCGCCTGCTGCACGTCGCGTTCGTCCGCTTCCGGCACGCGGGCGAGCACGGTGCCGTCGGCCGGGTTCACGACATCGAGCTGGCGGCCCGACGCGGCATCGCTCCACTCGGCGCCGATCAGCATCTTCTTCGGCTTCGCGAGAAACGCGCGCGTCGCGTCGAGCAACGCAAAGGTTTCGTTCGTCTCCATGTTCCTGTTTCCCTGATTCGTTGAGTGAGTCGGTCAGTAGCGATCCGCGACGCCGTCGATCCCGCGCGCCTGCAACGCACGGACGAGACCGGCGCGCACGGCCGCGACGTCGGACAGCGCGGGGCGGCGGTGCGCGGCGACTTCGGCGGCCGTATAGGGCTTGAAGTCGCGCGGCAGCGCATCGCGGTTCATCGTCGTGAGCACCCAGTTCAGCACGTCGGCCAGTTCCCGATCCGACAGCGCCGAGTTCGACGCGCCGGGCACGCGCATCACGTACTCGCGCCCGGCCGGCAGGTGCGTGAAATAGCCGAGCGAATTCGCGAGCGGCGGCACCTTGCCGGGAATGCCGCCGCCCGTCGCCGTGTGGCAACCCATGCAGTTGAGCACCCAGTGCTGCCGTGCGAGCGCGGCATCGGCCGCGCCGTCGGCCTGCGCGGACGCGGGTGCGGCGAACGCACCGGCCGCCGCGGCCGCCAGCAGCAGCCAGCACGACAGCCGATGCGACAAACCGCCGAGCCACGACGACGCCGCGCACCGCGTGCCGTGCACGGACGCGCGCACGCCGTTCACAGGCCGAGCCCCTTGATCACCACCGCGCGCTGCGCATGCACGGCCGTGCCGTCCATCTGCTTCGCCCGCGCCGCACGGATATCGGCCGCGGTGAACGGCTTCGCGTCGCCGTGCTGCGCGTTGAGGTCGAACACGACGTAGTTCAGCACGTGCGCGATGTCGTCGTCGCTCGCGCTCGCGAACGACGGCATCTTGAAGTTGTAGCGTTTGTCGTGCACCTCGATCTCGCCGAACATCCCGTGCAGCAGCGTCGCGATCAACTGCGCCCGCCCGGCTTCCGCCGCCGCGTACTTGCCCGGATACTCGGTCAGCGGCGGCGCGAGGCCGTCCTGTCCTTTTCCGCCCGCCTGGTGACACACCGCGCACTGCGCGTCGAACAGGCTTTTTCCGACCGGGTAATGCACGGCTTCCTGCGCGTGCGCCGCGGCGGGCAACGCGAAGGCCGTCGCGGCCGCCATGCATGCAACGATGCGCTTTCCTGCTTGCTTCACTTTCATTGCTTCGCCGCTCCCAGCAGAACCGAAACCGAACAGTGGTAATTCGAATTACCGTTCGCCATGCACCAGTTGATGTCGTTGTTCAACGACAGCTTGTACAGCGGCTTCTCGCGCTCGTTGCGGTTGCAGAAGCACTTGCCGCACGACGTCTTGCCGCAGCAGTCGTTGTACGACACGATGTAGTCCGAACCGTCGTGAGGATTGCGGCAGGTGCCGATCCACGTGATCGGCGAAGGCGTCGTGCCCGGCGGGCAACTGCTCGACGTGCCGCCGCAGCAGCTGCAGAGCCAGCCGTCGATCGCGCAGTATTTCCAGTAGTCGCAGCTCGTCGGGTCGTCGCTCGCGCCGGCACCGGATGCACCCGACGCCCCCGATGCCGCATCGGCCGCATATGCGGTGCGGTCGACCGGCAGCAGCGGCAGCAGCGCCGACCCCACCAGCACCTTGCCGAGCTTCGCCATCGCGCTGCGCCGCGAACTGTGCTGCGCGACGCCGCGCGCCGACCGCTCGAACCATGAATCAAACACGCCCATGTCGTCGTTCTCCAATGACGTTGAAAAAGGTTCGGCCGGTCACGCGTGCTGCGCGTGCCCGTCGTGGGCATCGTGGCTGTGATCGCCATGCACGAACTGCTGCAGCGACGCGACGCCGCGCTCCTTCGCCTCGAACAGGCTCTCGAGATGCTCGCGCGTGTTGACGAGCCCCTTCGCGCGCACGGTGCCCGTTTCGTCGAGCAGCACCGCATACGGCAGCTTGCCGATCTGGTACGCGAAGCCGAGCTCCTGCGACAGCACGTACGGGAAGCGCCCGAGGTCGTGCTTTCGCGCGAAGCGCGTGTGTTCGTCGGCATCGCCGTCGCTCGCGAGCACGATGTTCACCGGCGTCGCCTCGCTGGCCTGCAGCGACGGCAACAGCGGCAGCAGCTTCTTGCAGACCGGGCACGTCGGCGACAGGAAGAACAACAGCGTGGCCTTGCCCATCGCGTCGATGCCGCCGACCTTCACCTGCGCGCCGCGCATGTCGGTCAATTCGAACGTCGGCGCGATCGCGCCGACCGCAGGCCCCTTGTCGATCATCAGCGCGCCGGCCGGCATGATGCGCTCGTACAGGATGCCGATCTGGCGCACCAGCGCGAGGCAGATCGCGCCGAGCGCGAGGACGGCCACCCACAGCAGGGCGGTGGAAACGGTGAGAGCGGTTTGCATCATGAATTCCTCAGGTGGGAAAGGCGCGGGACGTTGGCGAGCAGCACGTCGACGGTGAGCAACGCGCAGACGATCAGCAGCACGGAGAAGAACAGCGTCAGGTAGTCGAACCACACGACGGCGCGCGTGCCCGGCTCGACGAACGCGGTCGCGGCCAGCGCGACGAGCAGCAGCACGCGCCCGACATGCAGCCAGCCGATGCCGCGCGGGACGTCGGCTCGGGCGGCGGTGAAGCCGGAACAGCCGCAGTCGATGTCGGTATGACCGCGCAGCAGGTTGATCGCGAGCCCGGCCGCGAACGCGAGAAGCAACGCGATCAGGCCGGTCGCGCCGGCCGTGCGCGTGTCGGGAAACAGCAGCACCACGGCGGCGACGGCTTCCGCGAGCGGAATCGCGAACGCGACGGGCGCGGTCAGTGCATCGGGCAGCAGCCGGTAGCCGGCGAGTGCCTGGCGGAACGCGGCGGGCCGGCGCATCTTCGCGAAGGCGCCGAGCAGCACGACGACGGCCGCGCCGGCCTGCGCGCTGGTGGCGAGTACGGGATCGAGGGTCATCGCGGCCTCACGGGTTGACGAGCAGCGACGACGTATTGCCGACCTGCTTCTCGACGTGCTGCAGCGCGCCGGTGCGCGCGTCCATCACGACGAGGTCGGAGGTCGCCGTCAGCCCGTAGAACAGCGGCTTGTCGTCCTCGCTGACCTGGATCGACACGAGCGGATCGACCTTCAGCTGCGCGAGATCCCAGCGCGCGACGCGCTGCTTCGACTTCAGGTCAATCACCCACACCTGCGTGCCGGCGTCCTTGTGCGAGCCGTCGGTGCCCTTGTGCATCAGCACGTAGTAACGGTTCTGTTTTGCCTGCACGGCCGTCTGCTGCATGCCGCCCGGGCGCCAGCCTTCGGCACGCTCGGCGTCCGTCAGCAGCGGCCACGGCTTGCCGAACGCCGGCTTGTCACCGCTGAAATCGGCGCTGCGCACGTTGCCGCCGTAGGTGGTGAACAGGTATTCGCCCTTGTACCGCGACGCGTTCACGAACGCCGGATCCTTGTCGACGTCGATGAATGCCTCCGACATCGTGCGCTTCGTCTCCTTGCCGTTCGCGTCGAGCGTGACGGTCAGTGCCTTGCCGCTTTCGCACAGCGCGGTGAAGCGGTCGTTACCCGACGGATACGCAAGCACGCATGCGGCCGTGTCGATCTCCGACAGCACCTTCTTCGAGACGGCGTCGATCACCGTCACCGACGCGGACGGCGTGATGTTCGCGACGTACAGCCGCTTGCCGTCGGCGCTGAATGCGGTGTT
This sequence comes from Burkholderia sp. E168m22, assembly GCF_001319805.1. Classification (NCBI taxonomy): domain Bacteria; kingdom Pseudomonadati; phylum Pseudomonadota; class Betaproteobacteria; order Burkholderiales; family Burkholderiaceae; genus Burkholderia; species Burkholderia sp. E168m22. The sequence goes on along the minus strand of NZ_BBSK01000072.1, from coordinate 83,342 downwards.
GTACGGCGACGGCACGTGCTGCGCGTGCTTCGCCGGAATCACGATCTCGCCCGCGTGATCGAGCGTCGCGTTGTCGATCATCTCGACGACGTCCGTGCGCGTGCCGTGCGAGCCGCGCGAGAAGTAGGTCGTCGCGACGAAGCTGGTCTTGCGATCGGGCGAGATCGCGAGGCCGGGCGCGAAGCCGCCGTCGATCTGGCCGAGCAGCTTCTTCGCATCGGCGTCGTACACGTAGATGCGCCCGTCGGTCATCGACGGCATCGAGATGTCGACGATATAGACCTCGTGCGGATGCCATGGCGGCATCTTCTGCACGACCAGTTCCTCGGGTTTTTCCACCGCGTTTGCGCCGCCGGCCCATGCCGCCACCAACGCCAGCGTCGCCGCGAGCGCCGCGGTTCGTCGCCTTGTCCTCATGCCGCCTCCAGTGGGGATTCACGTTATGTGGGGCGACTGTAGTTCGACAATAAATCCCGTCAGCACCCGGACCGGCAACGCGTACGTGCCGATTCGGGATATTGGAAATGCGCGTGAAAGCCACGCTGTTGCGCACCCTTCCGACCCTCTGAAACCCGCGCGCGGAATAGCGCTCCCCCGTATTGCGCCGACCGCTCGGCCGGTTTAATCTTGCGCGGTCCAAACGACCGCCGGAGGCGCCGTGCTCGTGTTACATCAGAGGTTCGACGACGCAGACCGGCATGCCGAGGCGCTGCGCGGCTGGAATCAGCGTTACGACCAGATCGGGTCCGGCGCGTATCGCAGCGCGGTCAAGCACGCGGTGCTCGACGGCGTGCAGCTGTTCCAGGAAACGGCGAACGTGCGCATCATCCAGCGCGGATGTTTGCCGCACGGCCATACGGTGTTCGGGATGCCGCTCACCGGCTCGGGCACCTTCGCGTTCGGCGGTGCGCGCATCGAGCGCGGCACGATCGTGATGGCGCGCGGCGGCATACCGTTCGAACTCCATTCACCCGACGACATGTCGCTGATCGGCGTGGTCGTCGAACCCGAATTGATGCAGCAGATCGAAGATGCCGCCGACGTCCGGCTGGACGCACGCGCGCTGCGGCACGGCGTCGTCGAGGTGCCGGTCGCCGCGCGCGAACGCGCGAGCGTGCAGCTCGCGACGCTGCTCGAACGCGTGCTGTCGGCGCCCGATACGTTCGACGCGGCACGCGCGCAGTGCGCGATCCGCGCCGACGTCGGCAACGTGCTCGTCGATCTCCTCACCTACCGGATGCCCGAGCCGTCGAACCGGCTCACGCACGCCTGCCACGCCGACATCGTGCGCCGCGTGCACGACTACGTGATCGAGCACCCGGAAGCGCCCGTCGACATCCTGAGCCTGTGCACGCAACTGCGCGTGAGCCGGCGCACGATGCAGAACAGCTTTCAGTCGGTCGTGCAGACGAGTCCGCTCAACTACACGCGCTCGCTGCGCCTCGCGCAGGTCCGACGCCTGCTGCTCGACACGCGGCAATCCGACCTGCCGATCAGCGAGGCGGCCGCACGCTGGGGCTTCCTGCATCTCGGGCATTTCGCGAGCGTGTACAAGGCCCAGTTCGGCGAATTGCCGTCGGCGACGGCGCGCCGCACGGTGCATCGCGCAAAAACGCGCTGAACGCCGGCAAAAAACCGCGATAATTCCGGCTTGACCGTTCGGCGCCCGCGAGCCGGGCGCGGCCCGCGCCGGCCCGCTCGCCGCGTCGCGCGACGACCACCTGCTTCCACCCCACGCCCCGATGCCCGAGGATTTCCACTTCCTGCTGCTGCCCGGCTTCTCCGCGCTCGGCTTCATGTCCGCGGTCGAGCCGCTGCGCGTCGCGAACCGCTTTCGCACCGAGCTGTATCGCTGGCACGTGATCAGCGCGGACGGCGCGCCCGTCGCCGCAAGCAACGGCATTCCGGTCGCCGCCGAAGCCGCGTGCGCGGACGTCCCGCAGGTCGATACGGTGTTCGTCGTCGCGGGCTTCGATCCGCTCGTGTGCTACACGCGCACGCTCGGCGACTGGCTGCGCCGCCAGCACCGGCATGGTGCGACGCTCGGCGGCATCGACACGGGCAGCTTCGTGCTCGCGGAAGCCGGGCTGTTCGACGCGTCGCAGCCGCTCACGCTGCACTGGGAAGCGCTGGCCGCGTTCCGCGAGCGCTATCCCGGCCTGAACGCGACGCAGGAGCTGTTCGAGATCGACGACCGGCGCATCACGTGCGCGGGCGGCACCGCGTCGATCGACATGATGCTCGACCTGATCGGCCGCCGGCACGGCGCCGATCTCGCGGCGGCGATCTCCGAGCAGTTCGTCGTCAGCCGCATCCGGCAGCGTTCGGACAGCCAGCGGCTCGAGATCGCCGCGCGCTACGGCGTGCACAACCGCAAGCTGATCCAGGTGATCGGCACGATGCAGCGGCACATGGAGAACCCGCTCGGCTCGGACGCGCTCGCACAGGAAGTGTCGATCACGCGGCGCCAGCTCGAACGGCTGTTCAGCGCGACGCTGAACGACACGCCGACGCGCTTCTACCTGAACCTGCGCCTCGATCGCGCACGCGAACTGCTGCAGCAGACCGACATGAGCATCACGTCGGTGTGCGTCGCGTGCGGCTTCGAATCGCCGTCGCATTTCTCGCGTACCTATCGCGCACGATTCGGGATGAGCCCGCGCAGCGACCGGCGTGCGACACGCTGATCGTCACGGCTTTTGATCACAATCCGGCGCGGTATTGCACGTTCCGGCAGCGTTTCCCGCCGCTCGCTGAACAATGCCGGCAATTGATCGACCAACCGAAGCGGTCGTCGAAAATAATTTGGAATGTCGCTGAAAATATTCTGTAACATATCAAACAAAGTTAGATAGGCAGCCTAACGACACGCCTGCTGCATCTCGGCGCGCGTCGCGCCACGCAGGCTGCCCACCGATATCCAATATCGATCCGAGGGGTATGACATGACGATGCTCGCTTCGCCGTCGCCGCACCTGCCTGCCGTTCGCATCCCTTCACGCGCGTCCCCCTCTTTGCCTGCCCGCTTCTTTTCGACCTGAGATTTAGTTCTCCTTAGTCAGTCGATACTCCCTACACCGCTTCGCCGCACCGGTTCCATCGAACCGGCGCGCGGGCCGTGTCGTGCCTGCTCGCCACGAGCGCGCGGGCGTGTCCAACCGTTGAGATGAGGATCACGTATGCAGACATCACGCAAAGCATTGCCGCTCGCCCTGAGTCTCGCGCTCGGTTTCGGCATCGTCGGCGGCACCCTGGCCGATACGAAAGTGTCGAATCCGCAGGCCGCCAGCCTGCGCGAAAGCCTGACGCGCGGCGTCGCGCCGCCGGCCGCGAAAGCCGATACGGCCGCCGGGCAATTCCGCGCGGACGGCGTCGCCGTCACGCTGTACAACCCGGCCTGGCGCGTCAAGAAAGCCGCCGCGACGCCCGCCGCCACCGCGCGCGACTTCGTCGCGTCGCAAGCGGCGCAGCTCGGCCTCGACGCGGCGGCGCTCGCGAGCCTCGTCGTCACGTCGGAACGCAACGATGCCGACTTCACCGTCGTGCGCCTGCAGCAGCAGGCTGCCGGGCTACCCGTGTACGGCAGCGACATCGCGGTGACCGTCGCGAAGGACGGCCGCATCCTGTACGTCGCAAGCAACACGATCAGCGGCGTGGTCGCGACGACGCGCAAGTCGCAGGCCGTCGACCAGCAGCAGGCGCTCGACCGCGCCCGCGCGTATCTCGGCGTGAGCGGCTTCACGCATCTCGACGCCCAGCTCGTCGCATTCGTCGACCAGGCCGGCACGCACACCGCGTGGAAGGTGCGCGGCCGCCCGCAGGACGGCCCGAAGGGCGACTGGGAACTGCTGATCGATTCGGGTAGCGGCGAAGTGCTGCGCGCCGAGGACAAGGCGTTCTACGCGACCGACGGCACCGGCTTCGTGTTCCGCCCCGATCCGCTGTCGCCGACGAAGAGCAGCTACGGCAGCACCGGCTACAAGGACAGCAGCGACGCCGATTCGACGCAACTCACGGCCGCACGCGTGCGCGTGACGCTGAAGGAGCTCGCGCAGTCGGGCACGCGCTACACGCTGACGGGCCCGTACGCGGCATGCATCGATTTCGATGCGCCGCTCGACAAGGCGTGCCCGTCGCAGTCCACGCCCGCGTTCGAATTCACGCGCGGCAACCTGTATTTCGAGGCCGTGAACGCGTACTACCACATCGACACGTTCCTGCGTTACGTGAACCAGACGCTCGGCATCAAGGCGCTGCCGTACCAGTACACGGGCGGCGTGCAGTACGACCCGCACGGCGAATCGGGCGACGACAACTCGTCGTATTCGTCGAGCAGCGGCCGGCTGACCTTCGGGCAAGGCGGCGTCGACGACGCGGAAGACGCGGACGTCGTGATCCACGAGCTCGGCCACGGCATCCACGACTGGGTCACCAACGGCGGCCTGTCGCAACAGGAAGGCCTGTCGGAAGGCACCGGCGACTATCTCGCCGCCGCGTACAGCCGCGACTTCAACCAGTGGAGCCCGTCGGATGCGCAGTATCAGTGGGTCTACAACTGGGACGGTCACAACGAGTTCTGGGGCGGCCGCGTGACCAACTGGAACGTCGGGCGCACCTATGCGCAGGCGCGCGGCGCGGAGATCCACACGGCCGGCCAGTACTGGGCGTCATGCAACCTCGTCGCGCGCGATGCGATCGGCGCGCAGGCGATGGACAAGGCGTTCCTGAAGGGACTGTCGATGACCAACAGCTCGACCAACCAGAAGGCGGCCGCACAGGCCGTGCTGACGGCCGCCGCCGCGCTCGGCTACAGCAGCACGCAGCTCACCGCGATCGGCAACGCGTACAACAAGAGCTGCACGTACGGCGTGACCGTTCCGCAGAAGTCGTAATGCCGCAGCAGGCGGGAGCGCGTCGCACGACCTGCGGCGCGCTCCCTTCTCCGACATCGCCATCCTCACGAGACCGAACATGCCTACTCTGAAACCGACCCGCCTGAGCGCCGCGCTGGGCGGCATGCTGCTGACCGCCGCCGCGCACGCGACGCCCGTCTGGATCACGCTCGGCGACACCGCGTTCCGCCAGCTCCAACGCATCGATGCGACCGCAACCGCGCAATACAGCACGACCGTCGACGCCGGCAAGGCGGCCGACGGCGCCGCGCGCCGCGAAACCGTTCACGTCGTCGAGATCGACGATACCCGGCTCGGCGAGCTGGCCCACGCGGTCCACCACACGCGCGGCCACGGGCCCGGCTACGTCATTCACGATTCGTTCGACGACGCGCGGCAGGCGCTGCAACCGTTGCCGGCGACGCTCGCGAAACAGGCCGCCGCTCCCGCGTACACGGTGTCGAACGTGCCGCAGATCGGCACGTGGGTCCAGCAACTGCAGGCCAGCAACATCGTCGGTACGATCACGTCGCTGTCCGGTTTCACGAACCGCTACTACACGACGTCGCACGGCGTCGCCGCATCCGACTGGCTCGCACTGCAATGGAAGCAGCTGGCGGGTTCGCGTGCCGACATCACCGTCGAGCAGTTCGCACATACGGGTTTTCCGCAGAAATCCGTGATCCTGACGATCCGCGGCAGCGATCCGGCCGCGGGCACCGTCGTGCTCGGCGGCCACCTCGATTCGACCGTCGGCCGCACGACGGAGAACACGCGCTCGCCCGGCGCCGACGACGATGCGTCGGGCATCGCCAGCCTCACCGAGGCGCTGCGCGTGCTGCTCGCGAACAACTACCGGCCGAAACGGACCATCAAGTTCGTCGGGTATGCGGCCGAGGAAGCCGGCCTGCTGGGTTCGAAGGCGATCGCGAAGCAGTTCCGAACGCAGAATGCGAACGTGGTCGGCGTGCTGCAGCTCGACATGACGAACTACAAGGGCGATCCGAAGGACATCTACCTGATCACCGACTACACGAACGCGGCGCAGAACACCTACGTGAAGAACCTGGCTGCGACCTACCTGCCGGAGCTGGCGATCGGCACGTCGCAGTGCGGCTATGCGTGCTCGGATCACGCGTCGTGGAATGCGCAGGGGTATCCGGCATCGTTCCCGTTCGAGGCCGACCAGAACGACAGCCCATACATCCACACGGTGAACGACACGCTGGAGAACTCCGATCGACAGGCCAACCATGCGCTGAAGTTCGGCAAGCTGGCGCTGGCCTATGCGGTCGATCTCGGCGGCATTGCCGGCGCGACGGTCAAGCGCTGAGCGTACCTCGCCGAGCGGTTTTCTCGCATTCGGCAATGAAACGGGCGTTCATCCGCGTGGGTGCGCCCGCTCGAATGCCTTTTCTCCGTCGGGCTAGAATCGTCGTTCGACCACTCGCTACACGCTTGCCCATCATGACCGAACCCACTCGCTCCATCGACGACCTGTCGCCCGCCCGCGTCACGACCGCGTTCGACCTGCCCGGCCATACGACCGTTCGCTCGCTCGGCGTCGCGCAGGGCATCGTCGTGCGCTCGCGCTCGATCGTCGGCTCGTTCGGCGCGTCGCTGCAGACGATCTTCGGCGGCAACATCACGCTCTATACGTCGCTGTGCGAGAAGGCGCGCGAGCAGGCGTTCGACAAGATGCTCGCCGAGGCGCGCAAGCTCGGTGCGAATGCGATCGTCGCGATGCGCTACGACTCGACCGAGATCGGCTCGGGCGTGACCGAAGTCATCTGCTACGGCACGGCCGTGCGCGTGACGCAGGACGCGTGACGTGTGATGCGCGTCACGCGTCGCGTTCGAGCGACTTCATGTTCGTGAGCTGCGGAAAGAGCCGCATCCACGCCAGCGCGACGGCGATCGTCGCCGCGCCGCCGACGGCGATCGCGGCCGGCGCGCCCCACCACGCGGCCGTCACGCCCGATTCGAATTCGCCGAGCTGGTTCGACGTGCCGATGAACAACGAGTTGACCGCGCTCACGCGGCCGAGCATGTCGTCGGGCGTACGCAGCTGCACGAGCGACAGGCGCACGACGACGCTGATCACGTCCGACGCGCCGAGCGCGGCCAGCGCCACGAGCGACAACGCGAAGTGCCGCGACAACCCGAACACGATCGTCGCGATGCCGAACGCGATCACGCCGCCGAACATCGCGCGGCCCGGCCGCCCCTTCAATGGAAAACGCGTGAGCCACAGCGTGCCCGCGAGTGCGCCGACCGCCGGCGCCGCGCGCAGCGCCCCGAGCCCCCACGGGCCGACCTGAAGGATGTCGCGCGCATAGATCGGCAACAGCGCGGTCGCACCGCCGAACAGCACCGCGAACAGGTCCAGCGACAGCGCGCCGAGAATCGCCGGCTCGCGCCGGATGAACGCGATGCCCGAGAACACCGAGCGCAGCGTGACCGGCTCGCGCGCGGGCGGGGCGCTGCGCAGCGGAATCGTGCCGCTCAGCATCGCCGCGATCGCGAAGGCCGCGACGCTCGTGCCGAACGCGACGGGCGCGCCGATACCATAGAGCAACCCGCCGAACGCGGGCCCGAGGATCTGCGCGGCCTGGTTCGCGGACGTCGACAGCGCGGTCGCGCGCGGCAGGTCGCTGCGCGGCACGACGGCCGGCAACAGCGACGACACCGACGGCGACTCGAACGCACGCGCCGTGCCGACGATCGCCGCGAGCGCATATACGGCCGGCGCGGCCAGCCACCCTTGCACCGCGCCGAGCAGGAACACGCCGGCGGCCAGTGCCTCGACGCTCTGGCAGATCGTCGCGATGCGCCGGCGGTCGTAGCGGTCGGCCACCTGCCCGACGACGAGCGTCAGCGCGAACATCGGCACGAACTGCGCGAGGCCGACGAGACCGAGTGCGAACGCGCTGTGCGTGAGCGCATATACGTACCAGCCGATCGCGACCGACAGGATCTGGAAGGCCAGCGACGACATCACGCGCGTGCCCCAGAAACGCTGGAACGGTGCGTGGCGAAACAGGTTGGCGGGTAACGGGGATAACGGACTGGAATCGGGCACGGGGGTGGTCATCGGGGTCTCGGCGGTCGGCGGTGCGCACCGCAGCCGTTCGGGAAAACGACGACGCACGCGGGGGCGTGCGGCAACGGTGCGGACGCGGCCAAAGCGCGATGATATGCCAACCGCCGAAAACCGGCCGGCCGCCTGCCGCGAGCGCCATCGAGCCGGCGCATCGCACAAAAAAAAAGCGCGAACCGCGGTTCGCGCCAAAGAGAGACCTCGCTGAAGACGTCACACCATTCCCACCACTGCGCTCAGAACGAATGCCGCATCCCGATCCGCACGTCGGCCTGCGTCTGCGTCGTCGACGGCGTGAAGCTGTAGCCGACCACCGCATCGACGCCCTGCGACGCGCGCAGGTAATCGCCGGAGATGTAGATGTCGGTGCGCTTCGACAGCAGGTAATGCAGGCCCGCCGTGCCCTGGTTCCAGTGATGGCCTTCGAAGCGCGTGTGCTGGTAGCCCGCGATGAAGCTCAGCGCCGGCGTGAACTGGTACAGGCCGCCGCCTTCGTACACCTGCATGTGCGACGACTGGCCGAAGCCCTTGATCGTCGTGTACGAGTAGTTGGCGTCGAGCGTCAGCTTGCCGATCGTGTAGCTGGTGCCGATGCCGAACGTGCCCTGGCTGTCGACGTCCATCGGCGTGTTCGCGAACAGGTCGGTGCGCGCGCCGGTCGCCGGATCGACGGTGACGGTCTGCTGGCCGAGGAACGTGTGCGTGCCGATCATCGCGTACGGATCGAACGCGTAGATGCCGTTCGGGTTGTTCAGGCGCGTGTACGCGGCGCCGATCGAGAAGTCACCCTTCGTGAAGCTCGCGCCCGCGCTCCATGCGCTGTTGCGATGGAAGTTGCCCGCGACGTTGCCGAACGAGTACATCGCGCCGAACTTGAAGCCGCTCAGGTCGTTCGACAGGAACTTCACCGAGTTCGGCAGGCGGTCGCCGTTGAAGCGGTCGAAGTCGCCCTGGTGGATCGCGTAGCCGCTGCCCCACGCCGAGATGTTGTAGATCGATACGAGTTCGTTGGTGATGTCGAGCTGGTTGCCGAACGACAGCGTGCCCCAGTCGTTCTGCAGGCCGACATACGCCTGACGGCCGAATTCCGCGCCGCCGAAGCCGAGTTGCCCGTTGCCGAGATGGAAGCCGCTCTCGAGCGTGAACACGGCCTTCAGGCCGCCGCCCAGGTCTTCGGTGCCCTTGAGGCCGAAGCGGTTCCCGTAGGCGACGCCGTCGTCGAACTTGACCACGTGCGAACCGCCCGTGTTGTTCACGTACGTGATACCCGCGTCGAGAATCCCGTACAGCGTCACGCTGCTTTGCGCATGTCCGACGGCGGGAATACAGGCCGCGCATGCAAGCGCGGCGGCTACGGCAACTTTCGTATGCTTCATTATCGACCACCCTCCCTGAACCGTTCGATGGATAGAATCTCGTCCCGACGCGTGCCGCGATGCGCCGGTGGATTCGAATTCAGACCGCCCCGCTGGCTTCGGTATTTCGTTTTCCGCAATAACGCAGCCATTGGCGAAAAATACAAACCCATATTTCAGGCCACCCGTCTGAAGGCGACACTAAATGGTCGCCATGCGACGGATCGGGAAAACACGTAGACAGGCGGCACGGTAAATACCGGCCGCCCGGAGGGAGGGAATCAGCGGCCGTCGAGGGCCGCGCGCACGGCCGGCAGGCCCGGCGCGCCGGCCGCCGTCGTCACGCCGTCGAGCCAGCCGGCGACCAGCGCCGGCTCGGCCTTCAGCGCATGTTGCGCCGCGAGTGCGGGCGAGGTCTTGTTGTCGAGCATGTCGGCGATCATCCGGTTCTCGACGTCGACGGAGAACGTCATCTGCCGGAACAGCCGCGCGAGGTTCGTGCACTGGCCGGCGAACCCGGCACGCGTGACCGTGTTGACCGTCGCGCCGCCGTAGTTCGGGCCGAAGTACGCATCGCCGCCCGACAGATACGTCAGATGAAACTTCGTGTTCATCAGATGCGGCTCCCACGCGAGAAACACGATCCAGCGCTTGTCGCGCACCGCCCGCTCGACCTGCGTGAGCATGCCCGTCTCGCTCGATTCGACGAGCGACCGGTTCGCGGGCCCCAGCACGTGGTCGGACAGCATCCGCTTGATGTTCTGGTTCGCGGGTGCGCCGGGCTCGATCCCGTAGATCTTGCCGCCGAAACGGTCCGCGTAGCGCGCGAGATCGGCGAACGTGTGCACGCCGGCCGCGGCCACGTAGTCGGGCACCGCGAGCGTGAATTTCGCACCACTCAGGTTCGCGTGCAGCACGTCGATCGATTTTTCGTCGACGAACGGCTTCACGAGCGGCGCCTGCGCGGGCATCCAGTTGCCGAGGAACACGTCGACCTGCCCTTTCTTCAACCCCTGGTACGTGATCGGCACCGACAGGTTCGCCACGTCCTGCCGGTAGCCGAGCGCCTTCAGCACGACGCCCGCCATCGCGTTCGTCGCGTCGATGTCGGTCCAGCCGGGCGCCGCCATCTTCACGGCGTCGCACGTCTGCGGATCGGCGGCATGCGCCGGCTGCGCCGCCACGCACGCGGCGGCGGCAAGCGCCGCGCCGATCCTTCGGATTGCTGCATTGCATTGCCGTTTCATCGTCCGCTTCCTCCGTCGTTCATGAATGTTCGCACCGCCGGACGCTCAGCGCCCGACGCGCGGAAAACGCGCCATCGCCTCGAGCGTGTCGAGTTCGATGTGATTGCGCATGTAGCGCTGGCTCGCGTCGGTGAACGGCTGCCAGTCCCACGCGTGGATGCGGCCCTGCGTCGTCGCCGCGTAATGGAAGCGCCGGCGCCGCTGGCTCGCGCGCACCTGCCGGTCCAGCTCGGGCAGGTTCCAGCGCTGTGCGGCCTCCACGCGGAACGCGGCGAGCACGTCGGCGGCTTCCGGCTGCCCGGCCAGGTTCGTCAGCTCGCGCGGGTCGTCCGACAGGTGGTAGAGCTGGTCGGGATCGGCCAGGCAATGCACGTATTTCCAGTCGCCGCGGCGGATCATCACGACCGGCGCGAGCGCGCCTTCCGCGAGGTATTCGCCGAGCGCGACATCGTGCGCGGGCGTGCCGTGCAGGTGCGGCACGAGGCTCGCACCGTCGACCGGGTCCGGCCATCCGGCGTCCGGCCAGCCGCCGGCGGGCGTGGCGCCGGCCAGCTCGACGAGCGTCGGCAGCAGGTCGACGTGCGACACGGGCCCGCGCACCCGCGCAGCGCCGAAGCGGCCCGGCGCATGCACGATCAGCGGCACGCGGCAGCCGCCTTCGAAGAACGTCATCTTGTACCAGAGCCCGCGTTCGCCGAGCATGTCGCCGTGGTCGGACGTGACGATCACGATCGTGTCGTCGGCGAACCCGCATTGCTCGAGGGCGGCCAGCACGCTGCCGAACTGCGTGTCGACGTAGGACGTCGCGCCGTAATACGCGCGGCGGGCGGCGCGGATCTGCGCGTCGGTCGGCGGCGTGCGGTCGTTCTCGCAGACGAAGCGCAGCCGCTGCGAATGCGGATCGCTTTCGGCCGCATCGAGCCGCACGGCCGGCATGTCGATGTCTTCGTCGCGGTACAGATCCCAGTATTCGCGCGTGATCGCATACGGGTCGTGCGGATGGGTCAGCGACACGACCATGCAGAACGGCCGCGTATCGTGTCCGGCCGCACGTTCGCGCGCGACGTCGTACAGCTTCTGTTTCGCGGCGAACGTCACTTCGTCGTCGAAGTCGAGCTGGTTCGTACGCACGCACGGGCCGGCATCGAGCACCGAGCTCATGTTGTGATACCAGCTCGGCCGCTCGGTCGGTTGATCCCAGTCCGGCACCCAGCCGAAATCGGCCGGATAGATGTCGGTCGTGAGGCGCTCCTCGAAGCCGTGCAACTGATCGGGCCCGCAGAAATGCATCTTGCCGGACAGCATCGTCCGGTAGCCGCCCGCGCGCAGGTAGTGTGCGAACGTCAGCGTTTGCGCCGGCAATTCGGCGGCGTTATCGTAGGCGCCGATCCCCGACGGCAGCTTGCCGGTCAGCAGCGAGAAGCGCGACGGCGCGCACAAAGGGCTCGCGCAGTACGCGGCGTCGAACACCACGCCTTCGGCGGCGAGCCGGTCGAGCGTCGGCGTACGGGCGACGCGGTTGCCGTACGCCGGCAGCGCGAACGGCGTGAGCTGGTCGGCCATCAGGATCAGGATGTTGGGTGTCGGGTTCGTCATCGGCGATCGTGGGGAAAGCGGTGTTCGAATGGAACGGCGCGCCGCCTTGGCAGCGAGACGTCCGGCATGACGGAGGCGGTCCGCAGAAACTGCCGCGCGCAGGGGCCGCGCTGGCTAGAATTGCCGAATGCATTGCGCGGCGGCGCGCGAAGCGCATGTGCCGTACCGTCCGCTGCACTATCGCCCGCCCGAATTCACGCGGGTAGGCGTCCGGCCCTTATGGGGCCATTAGAGGGACTTATGTCGAAACCCGAACCGTTACCGTCGATGCAGGCGCTGCGCGCGTTCGAATCGGCTGCCCGGCTGGCGAGCTTCACGGCCGCCGCGCGCGAGCTCGGCTCGACGCAGCCGGCCGTGAGCCAGCAAGTGTTCCAGCTCGAAGCCGAACTCGGCGTGCCGCTGTTCGAACGCAGCCCGCGCGGCGTCACGCTGACGGCCGACGGCCAGTGCCTGTACGAAGCCGTGCGGCTGAGCCTCGACACGCTGCGCGGCGCAACCGCGACGTTGCGCGCGCGCCGCGAGCACGGCGCACTCACGATCGTCACCGACTTCGGTTTCGCGACCTACTGGCTGATGCCGCGCCTGGCCGGGCTGAAACGCGTGATGCCGGACGTCGACGTGCGCGTCGTCACGTCACAGGATTACGACGCGCAACGCGACCACGGCGACATCGCGGTCCTGTTCGGCGACGGTCACTGGCCGTCGTGCACGGCCGCGCGGCTGTTTCCGGAATCCGTCACGCCCGTCTGCTCGCCCGCGTTCCGCGATGCGCACCGGGGCGTCGCGCGGGCCGAGCACCTGCTCGCGCTGCCGCTGCTGCACGTACAGCCGACGCGCCCCGAGCGCTGGCTGTCGTGGTCGGGCTGGTTCGACGCGCACGGGCTCGAATCGCCGGCCGCCACCCGCGGCGTGACCTTCAACAGCTATGCGCTCGTGATCCATGCGGCGCTGCTCGGCGAAGGCGTCGCGCTCGGCTGGGCGCCGCTCGTCGACGAACTCGTCGCGGCCGGCCAGCTCGTGAAGCTGGTCGATGCGCCCGTCGTCACGTCGCGCGGCTACTTCCTGGTGCGCCCGCCACAGCGGCCCGAGCCGGACGCGACCCACGTGTTCCGGCGCTGGCTGCTCGACGCGTGCGCGGCGGCCTGACGCAGCACGCGCCTTCGCGTCCGTTCCGCTTCTCCGCGCCCCTTCCCCGCTCCCGCCCGCTGGCGCACCGATACCAGCCACACGGCGCGTTGGTTCTATCCGCGCTGAAATCGTCCTGATTTACTTGAGCCTCCCGCTACCCGCGCGGCGCGGCGCTGTCGTGCGCCGCCGCGCGGCCGTGCGCCCTGCCATCCGAGGAGTCTCATGACCGCCGAGCACCGCCCCGATCAATTCGTCCTGACACTGTCGTGCCCGAGCGCGGCCGGTCAGGTCGCCGCCGTCGTCGGCTTTCTCGATCGCCATCGCTGCTACGTCGATGCGCTGAACGTGTTCGACGACGATCTCAGCAACCGCTTCTTCGTGCGCTGCGTCTTTCATCCGACGGATGAAACGCTGCAGATCGACGCGCTGCGCCAGGAATTCGCGCCAATCGCGGCCGGACTCGGCGGCCACGATGGCGACAACCAGTGGGCGATCCACGACGTCAATGCGCGGCCGAAGGTGCTGATCATGGTGTCGAAGCTCGAGCACTGCCTCGCGGATCTGCTGTTCCGCTGGCGCATGGGCGAGCTGAAGATGGACATCGTCGGCATCGTGTCGAACCATCCCGATTTCGAGCCGCTCGCCGCGCAGCACGGGCTACCGTTCCGCCACTTCCCGATCACGGCCGACACCAAGGCGCAGCAGGAAGCGCAATGGCTCGACTTCTTCGAATCGAGCGGCGCGGAGCTCGTGATCCTCGCGCGCTACATGCAGGTGCTGTCGCAGGAGACGAGCGCGAAGCTCGCGAACCGCGCGATCAACATCCATCACTCGTTCCTGCCCGGCTTCAAGGGCGCGAAGCCGTATCACCAGGCGCATGCGCGCGGCGTGAAGCTGATCGGCGCGACCGCGCACTTCGTGACCGACGATCTCGACGAAGGCCCGATCATCGAGCAGGTCGTCGAGCGCGTCGATCATGCGCTGCGGCCGGAGCAGTTGCTCGCGGTGGGGCGCGACGTCGAAAGCCTCACGCTCGCGCGGGCGGTGAAGGCGTTCATCGAGCGGCGGGTATTTTTGAACGGCGACCGGACGGTGGTGTTTCCGTAAGCGGGCGGCGGCCGCACCCGAACGCGGCGGAAACGAACAAGGCCCAACCGGCGTGTAACCGGCTGGGCCTTTTTGTCGTCGTGCGACGGCGGCGCGCCCACCTTACCGCATCACTTCACCCACGCGAAGTAATACGACAACCAGATCGTCAACGCCGCGCCGATCAGCGCCGCATACGGCATCAGGCTCAGCCATGGCGCGCGCTTCGGCACTTCCAGTTCCATATCCCGCTGCATCTGTGCGGGGAAACGGCCGCGATCTTGCCAGTAGTGGCGGAACAGGAACACCGGCACGATCAGCAGCATCGCGATCAGCCCGTTGCGCAGCGTGCCTTCGCCCTGCAGGTTCGCGCCCGCGCCGACGTAGACGAGGTTCGCGTAACCGCAGATCGCGCCGCCGACGAGCAGCCAGGTCGGGCAGCGGAACGGCCGATCCCAGTTGCCGCGATCCATCCGGTGGATCCAGCCCGACTGGAGATTCAGGAATACGAACAGCATGTAGCAGACGTTCGAGATCGACAGCACCGTCATGTAGTCCGACATCATCAGCAACACGAGGTTGAAGCCGAGGTCGGTCCACATCGCGCGCGTGGGCGAGCCATGCTCGTTCACGTGCGACAGGTACTTCGGCAGCCAGCCGTCGACCGATGCCTGGTACAGCGTGCGGGACGAACCCATCATCGACGTCATCACGATCAGCAGGATCGACAGCATCAGCATCACGACGACCGCATTCGCGACCCACGCGCCGCCGCCGACGATCTTCGCCATCGCGGCCGCGACGCCGGTGCCGTCGCCGATCGACGGATCGAGCATCGCCTGCGTGCCGAGCGCGCCCTGGAACGCCATCGGCACGAGCGTCATCACGACCAGACACAGTGCGCCCGACCAGAAGATCGCCTTCGCGGTGTCGCGACGTGGATCGCGGAACTCACGCGTGTAGCAGACGGCCGTCTCGAAACCGTACGAGGCCCAGCCAGCCATGAACATCGCGCCGAGCGCCATCGTCACGCCCTGCCCGTTCCACGAACCGAAGCTCGCGGCCGTGAGGTTGCCCTGCGCGTCGTGACCGAGCGGCAAGAGCGGGAGCAGGTTCGACATCGGCACGTCGCCGGTGACGAACGGTACGATGCCGACGATCAACAGCGGCGTGAGCGATGCAATGCCGAGAATGCGCTGCGTACGTGCAGCCTTCGACGCACCGCTGTGCTGAAGCTTGAACGTGATGAGAAGCAGAATCGTCGCGATGATGAACGTCGCGTTGATCCGCAGGGACAGACCCGGCTTGATGAACCCGAGATCCGCAACCTTGAGCTGCCAGTGCAGCACCGCCGCATTGGCGGGAAAGAGACTCGTGAGCGCGTAGCTCGCCGCGAGGCCGCAGCCGAGTGCAAGCATCGGCGACCACGCGAGCCAGTTGCACCACACGGAAACCGGGGCAATCAGCTTGCTGTAACGCACCCAGCCAATCGCGCCGTACACCGACGCGCCGCCCGATTTATGGGGAAATAGCCCGGATATTTCCGCATAAGTCGCGCTTTGAATCAGCCCCATCGTGATCGCGGCGATCCAGATCGCCCACGCGGGCTGGCCGATCGTCGCGCATACGCCGCCGATCGTGAACAGCACGCCTGCCGGCACGCCGCTCGTCACCCAAAAAGCGTCTTTCCAGGTCAGGCCACGGTGCAGCGTATGGCCCGTCGAATCATGTGAGATGGTTGCCTCAACATCACTGGTGCGATTAGCACGCAGTCCTGCCTGACTCATCCAGTTCCTCCTCTCGATCAGTGTTAGCGCGTTGGCGCTTACGCTGCTCCGATACAAAGCAGATGACTCCGCACAAGGGCGCTAGTGTAACAACTTACGCGCTTTTTTGCAGAATCCGCAAAAGAATTCCGGGATATGGCCGCATTGCATCCTGATTGTTTCGGATTCCTGCATGCCATTCCCGGCGTATTTTTATGATGATTCGTACGACGTAGATCGAGGCGCTTACTGTGCGCCTTCCGTCCACGAATTCACGCGATCGGCATGCGCCGCAATCCACGCATCCGCGGCCGCTTCCGGCTTCGAGCCGTTCTGGATCGCCAGCATCACGCTGTCGATTTCACCCGGCTTCCACTGGAATTTCTTCAGGAACGCGACGACCGGCTTCGCCTTGGTTTCGAGGCCCGGATTCACGACGCTGTCGACGTGCTCGGCGCCGCCGAACACCTTCTTCGGATCCTCGAGGAAGCGCAGCTTCCACTTCGCGAACATCCAGTGCGGCGCCCAGCCGGTCACGATCACCGGCTTGTTCGCGCCGACCGAACGCGACAACTCGGCCGTCATCGCGCTGCCCGAGCTGGGCATCAGCGTGTAGTTCAGCCCGTAGCTCTTGATCGCGTCGTCGGTCTTGCGCATCACGCCGGCGCCCGCATCGATGCCGACGATCCGGCCGCCGAAGCTGCCCTTCTCCGCATTCAGGTCGTCGATGCTCTTCGCCTTCACGTACGCGGGTACGATCAGGCCGATCTTCGCATCGGGGAAATTCGCGCCGAGGTCGACGACCTTGGCCTTGTACTCGTCCCAGTACGAGCCGTGCGTGACCGGCAGCCACGCGGACAGCGTCGCATCGAGATCGCCGCGCGCGACGCCCTGCCACATGATCCCGGCCGCGACCGGCACGAGCTTCACCTCGTAGCCGAGCTTCTTCTCGATGACGCGGGCCGCGACGTTCGACGTCGCGACGCTGTCGTCCCAGCCTTCGACGTAGCCGATTTTCAGCGTCGGCTTCGTATCGGCCAGTGCCGATGCGCTCAATGCCACCATTGCCGACAGGGCGCCGGTCCACAACAGTTTTCCGAACAGTTTCATGGTCGATCTCCTTGGTCTGCGCACCGTGCGCGTTGTCTCTCTAGGTTCTTCAACCACAAATCCGCGGTATCGTTGTTTTCCGACAGATGCTTGTCCGGACGCGACGCGCCCGGACAGCCGATGGCGTGCTTCGACTACTTGTCGATCACGAGATCCGACAGCGGCTTGCTGCAGCACAGCAGCACCATCCCCTGGTCGATCTCGCGCTGGCGGATACCGCCGTTGTGCTTCATCTCGACCTGCCCCGACACGAGCTTCACCTTGCAGGTGCCGCACATGCCCTGCGTGCACGAGGCGGGCAGCCGCACGCCCGACTGGCGCGCCGCGTCGAGCACGTGCTGCTCCGAGCCGCACGAAATCTCGCGGTTGCTCTTCGCGAAGCTGACCGTGTACTGCTTCGTCGCGGCGTCACCGCCTTCGACCGGCGGCACGAGTTCGGCGAGCACTTCGTCGCTCGCGGTCTGCGCGAGCGTTTCGAACGAGAAGCTTTCCTCGTGATACTGCTTGCGATCGAAGCCGGCTTCGTCGAGCAGGTCGCGCACGGCCTTCATGTACGGCGCGGGGCCGCACGTGAAGATCTCGCGTTCCATGAAATCCGGCGCGATCAGCTTGAGCAGCGGCAGCGTCAGGAAGCCCGTGACGCCCGGCCAGTTGGTACGTGCGCCGACGCGCTCGACGACGAACGACGTGCGGAAATTCGTATGGTTCGACGCGATCAGGTCGAGCTCGCGCGCGAAGATGATGTCGTCAGGCGTACGTGCGCTGTGCACGAACAGGATGTCGCGATCCTCCGCGAGATCGTGGTGCGCGCGGCTCATCGACATCAGCGGCGTGACGCCCGAGCCGGCCGACAGGAACAGGTACTTGCGCGCCGGATGCCGCGCGCAGGTGAATTCGCCGGCCGGGCCGAGCACGCGCACCGCCGCGCCCGGCTGCAGGTTGTCGTGCAGCCAGTTCGACACCTTGCCGCCCGGCACGCGCTTGACCGTGATCGAAATCGTGTGCGGCCGCGCCGGCGACGACGAGATCGTGTAGCAGCGGTTGATCGTCTCGCCGTCGATGTCGAGCTCGAGCGTGATGAACTGCCCGGGCTCGAACGAGAACGTGCGGCCCTGCGGCGAACGGAAGAAGAAACTCTTCACGTCATGGGTTTCCTGCCGCACGTGGCAGCACACCAGCGTTTCCTCGACGTCGCTCGTCCAGCGCTCGGGCAGCGCGTTCCAGAACGCCGGGTGCGTCACCCGGCTGTCCGCCGGCTCGAAATTGGCCGCATCTCGCATCATGTCTTGCTCCGCATATACGCTGCTAAGTACTACGCGCCGGTTTTTTCGGCGAGCCGGCCGATATACCAGGCCGAGAATTTTTCGACGAGACCTTCCGTGTACGGCGAATACGGGCCCGGCTCGTACGCGCTGCTGTTCGCCCCGCGCTGCGAGAATTCGACGAGCGCGCGATCCTGGTCGTTGGTCGCGTTCCACACGGCCGTGAGGTTCTTCACGTCGTAGTCGATGCCTTCCTTCGCGTCCTTGTGCACGAGCCACTTCGTGCGCACGAGCGTCTTGCCGGCCGACAGCGGGATCACCGAGAACGTCACGATGTGATCGCTCATGAAGTGGTGCCACGAGTTCGGCTGCGTCCAGAACGACAGCCCGCCGAGGTCGGCCTTGTCGAAGCCGCCGAGCAGCTTCTTCGACGCGACCTTCGCATCGAGCGTCTGCGATTCGCCGTGACGGTCGAGCGGCAGGCGCTGCGTGCGGAAACCCGTCACGTCGAGCAGTTTTTCGATTTCGGCGGACGGCAGGCCCATCTCGGCCCACTCCTTGCCGCGCCGCACGCAGGTTTCGGCGAACGCGTCCATGCCTTCGGCGTTCGCGTCGGAACGCTGGTAGCCGAAGCCGTATTCGTACAGCGAGATCGTCAGCTCCGGATGGTTCGCGACGCAGTGATAGCACTCGCGGTTGTTCTCCATCGTGAGCTTCCAGTTGCCTTCCTCGATGATGTCGATCTGCGCGGCGATCTTCGTGTTCGGCAGATCGTGCGGCAGCAGGTACGGCTCCATCTCGGCGCGCATCTGCGCGAAATCGACCGGCGGCTCGTCGGCGAGGCAGATGAAGATCAGGCCCGCGAGATTCTCGACGTGCACCGACTTCAGGCTGTGCTTGCAACGGTCGAACTTCTCGCCCATGTGCTCGGCGAACATCAGCTGGCCCGTCAGGTTGTAGGTCCAGCTGTGGTATGGGCACACGATGTTGCCGACCGAGCCTTTATCTTCGTTGCACAGGCGCGCGCCGCGGTGACGGCACACGTTGTGGAACGCGCGGATCGCCATGTCGTCGTCGCGCACGATCAGGATCGAATCGTTGCCCAGCTGCACCGTCACGTAATCGCCCGGCTCGGGAATGTCCGGTTCGATCGCCACCTGGATCCAGTGCTGGCGGAAAATCGCCTCCATGTCGAGCGCGAAGATGTCCTCGCTCGTGTAGAACGGTGCGTCGAGGCTGTGCCCTTCCTTGCGCCGCTCGATCAATGCACGAATGTCTGCCGATACTTTCATCGTTTGCTCCGGATTCCTTGCATCCCTGGGTTTCTTGCCGACAGGCATCAAAATCAGTAGTCGATGAGCTGATGCTCGCGCAAATACGCGAGGATCACTTGTGCTTTTTCGACCGAACTCCCTTCATTTACGACGTTGCCGCCACGGCTTTCGGTCGTCGTCGCGGACAGCATCCGGGCATGCCCGGAGCGCTTCTCGGCGGCGACCAGCTTTACGGGTTTACGCTCGACCGGGCCGACCGTCCACGCGGTGGCGTCGGCGTCCGCACCGGGCGCCGCGAGCGCCGGCCGGATCGCGCCGGCGCGCAGCCGCGCATACGCATAGCGCGGCTCGACACCCGCGAGCGGATGGACGGCGACGACGGCCGGCAGCGCCGCGTCGACACGCCGCCGCAGCCCTTTCGGCAAAAATTGCCGGACCGCCGCACGGCCGCCCTCGACCGTCACGTCGACGGCCGAGCCGACGAGCGGATAGCCGAGTGCCGCGGCGACGCGGTACGGCAGCATCCCGGTGTCGTACGCGCCCTCGGCGCGCGTGCCGGTCAGCACGAGGTCGTAGCCTTCGACGCGCGCGGCGAGCGCGTGCACGGCATCATCGCCGTCGCGGCAGGCCAGCACCTCGACCTCCCGCGCACCGAGCGCGAGATACTCGGCCAGCGCCGAATTCGCGGGGTCGCCCGCGTGGATCACGTCGAGCGTCGCGCGATGCTGCTCGGCGAGCTGCCGGCCGGTTTCGAGCGCGGCCGCATCGTTGCGGCTGTAGCGTGCGACGCCGCTGACCGGATGCCGGCCGACGGACACGAGCACCGCGATGCGTTGCAAGGGGCGAGGGGCGTTCATGCGGCGACTCCTTCGGGTTCACGGGTGCCGACCGCGGCCGGCGATTCGCCGCGCGCGGCCCGCGCGGCCTGGACCTGTTCGATCAGCGCGGCGATCGTCGCCTGCGCGTCGCCGACCACCGTCAGGTTCGCGCGCTTCGCGATCGGCGCGCTGCCGTCGAGGTTGACCGCGATCACGTGGCGGCAGTCCTTGATCCCCTGCAAATGCTGCACCGCGCCCGAGATGCCGAACGCGATGTACACGCTCGCCTCGACCGTCTTGCCGGTCGCGCCGACCTGCTTGTCGCGCGTGAAGTGGCCGTTGTCGACCGCGACGCGGCTCGCGCCGATCGCCGCGCCAAATACGCCGGCCAGCCGCTCGAACGCGCCGATGTCGGACACGCCGTTGCCGGCCGACACGATGAAGTCGGCTTCCTCGAGCGCGACCTGGGCTGCGTCGATTTCGTCGAGGCCGAGATCGCGGTACGGCTGCGCGGCGTCATGCGCGGGGCGGATGAAATCGGCGGCCAGCCGCTC
This sequence comes from Burkholderia sp. E168m22, assembly GCF_001319805.1. Taxonomy (NCBI): domain Bacteria; kingdom Pseudomonadati; phylum Pseudomonadota; class Betaproteobacteria; order Burkholderiales; family Burkholderiaceae; genus Burkholderia; species Burkholderia sp. E168m22. Next base: position 62,154 of record NZ_BBSK01000072.1, on the reverse strand, counting down.
GCCGGCGCCGACGAACGGCAGCTTCGCGTCCACCGCGTTCTGCGCGAGCAGGATCACGTCGGGCAGCGCACGGGTCGCGAACGCACGCCCCGCCTGCGCATACGCGCCCACATGCTTTGCGTCGATCTCGACGACGTGGGTCGCGACGCTCGCGCCGGCGGCCGCCGCGTAACGCCGGCCGAGATCGCCGTCGCCCGTCGCGTTGTCGGGCACGAACACGTGTTTCGGGGCGAGCGCGGCCACGCAGGCCTGCAATGCTTGCAGTTCGCTTTCGGGATCGAACGCGCGGCGATCGAAGCCGGCCAGCTCGATCAGCTTGTCGACGCCGAGTTCCGCGACGTCATCCTTCAGTTCTCCGAATGCCAGCAGCGCGACTTCCGTCTGCGCATCGGCAAGCACGGCGGCGGCGGCGATCGCCTGTCGTGAATGGTCGTCGAGCGCGCCGCGTTCGCTGTGCGCGACCACCAGCATCACGTGCTTCGGGTCCTGCAGCGCGCGGCGCGGCTTCGCGGCCGCGGCGCCATGACCATGCGCGGACCATTGCGCGGCGTTCGCATCGGCGCTGCCTTCCTCGCCGAGCGTGATGCGCTTCAGGCCGGCGGCCGTGATGATGAACGGCCGGCGCGGATCGATTCGTTTAATCGTATTCATCGATTCACTCCAGCGAGGCGGCGACGAGTTCGGCGACGTCGAGCACGTCGGGGCGCGGGCCCACGACGCCTTCGAGCATGGCCGTGCAATTCGGGCAAGCCACCGCGACGACGTCCGCGCCGATCGTGCGCGCGTCGGCGATGCGGATGTCCGGGATGCGCTGCTTGCCGGGGATGTCGGTCAGCGGCGCGCCGCCGCCACCACCGCAGCAGCGGCCGCGCATGCCGTTGCGCTCCATCTCGACGACCTGGATGCCGATCGTCTTCAACAGCTTGCGCGGTGCTTCGATCTCGCCGTTGTAGCGGCCGAGGTAGCACGGATCGTGGTAGGTCGTGCGCTTCTCCTGCAGCGCCTCGACCGCCTTCGGCGCGATCTTGCCGCTGTCGGCCAGTTCGGCCAGATAGGTCGTGTGATGCTTGACCGTCACGCGCAGCCCGAGCGCGCGGTATTCGTTGCGCAGGCTGTGCATCACGTGCGGGTCGGCCGTCACGATCTGCTGGTACGACAGCGTGCCGAGCGTGCCGATCAGGCGCTTCGCCATCTGCTGGAACGTCGCTTCGTCGCCGAGCCGGCGCGCGACGTCGCCCGTGTCGGTCTCGGTCGAGCCGAGCACCGCGTAATCGACACCGGCCTTGTTCAGCACCTTCACGAACGCACGCAGCGTGCGCTGGTAACGCATGTCGAACGCGCCTTCGCCCGCGACGAACAGCACGTCGACCGGCTTGCCCGGCTGCGCGACCGGCGCGCTCAGGTCCACCGACCAGTCGTAGCGCGCGGCCGTGTCGTAGCCGCCCATCGTGCCGGTCTCGCGCAGGTTCGCGAGCACTTCCTGGCCCTTGCCCGGCACCGTGCCGTGCACGAGCGTGCGGTTGCGGCGCATGTCGACGATCGCGTCGACGTGTTCGATCAGCATCGGGCACTCCTGCACGCACGCGCGGCAGGTGGTGCACGACCACAGCGTCTGCTCCTCGATCAGGCCCGACACGATCGGGCCGTTCGGTTCGCCGCGATGCTGGCCGACCGGGATGCCCGGCGACGGGCTGCCTGCGTATGCCGCATCGGAGCCGCCGGCCATCCCGACCACGAGATCCTGGATCAGCTTCTTCGGATTCAGCGGCTGGCCCGACGCGAACGCGGGGCACGCGGCTTCGCACTTGCCGCACTGCACGCATGCGTCGAAGCTCAGCAGCTGGTTCCAGCGGAATTCGACCGGCTTCGCGACGCCGTACTCCTGGTGCTCGATGTCCGGCAGCTTCAGCGCGGTCGGCGGCGTGGCCGTGCCGTTGCCGGTGAACGATTCGCGCGTGGCCGCGAAACGCTCCTGGCGCGGGTGGAACGCGAGATGCAGCAGCCCGGCGATCGCATGCTTCATCGGGCCGCCCTTCGCGGCGCCGACCGTCATCGTGAACGCGCCGACGCCGATCAGCAGCGCGCAGAGCACCGCGAACGCACCCGACATCGCGCCGGTCGGCACCAGCATGAACAGCACGAGACCGAGCGCGAACGAACCGAGCAGCCAGGGCAGCGTATTCCACGGGCCGCGCGACAGGCGCGCCGGCACGTCCTTCGCCGCGCGTCGACGCCACACGAACACCGCGCCGACCAGCATCGCGAGCGCCGCGAGGAAGATCAGCTTGTCGAGCCACGGCGAGTAGATCGCGAGGCCGTAGTTGACGAACACCAACGCGAGCGCGCCGATCGCGCCGCCGGCGGTCGCGACGTGGGTCTTCGCGATGTACGGATCGCGGGCGACCACATGGTGCAGGTCGACGAAATAACGCTTCGGGATCGCGAACAGGTTCGCGACGCCGAACGAGCCGGGCGCCGTGGCGCGGCCCAGACGCCAGTAGGACGAGCGCTTCGCGACCGCGAACGCGAGCCCCGCCACCGACAGCCACAACAGGGCGGTAATGAGGAAGGACGGGTTCATCTTTTAGAAATCCTTCACGAGACGCAGCGAGTCGTAGATCGCACCGTGGACGTTGTGCATCGAGATGCAGTCGCCGACACGGAACAGCAGGAAGCGGCCGTTGCCGAGTTCTTCCGACAGGCACGGCTGCGGCTCGGCTGCGAACAGCGTGTGCGGATCGATCTGGCCGCGGTTCACCGATTCCGGCTTGAGCTTCCAGTACAGCTCGTCGTTCGGCGACGAGCCGTTCTCGATCACGACCTGGTCGACCGCGCGCTCTTCCAGTTCTTCCGTGTACTCGTTACGCAGCACGGCGATCATCTTGCCGTTCTCTTCATAGACGCGATCGAGCATCGTGTTCGGCGTCGGAATCACGCCGAACGCGTACAGGCGGCGATAGAAGATCGGGAACGTCGTGCCGCCGCAATCGTCGGCCACCTTCACGTCGGGCGTCACCACCTCGACCTTCGAGCCGCGGCTCGCCATGAAGTCGGCCACGCCCGCGCCCGCATGGGTGCTCACGCCGTCGAACAGCAGCACGTTCTGCTTCGGCTCGACCGTGCCGGTCAGGATGTCCCACGCGCTGACGGCGAGCCCTTCGGCCACGCCCCACGCCGGCACCTGCCACGTGAAGCTCGACCCGCCCGTCGCGAGCACGACGATGTCCGGCTTCTCGGCCATGATCATCTTCTCGTCGGCGGCCACACCGAGGCGCCGGTCCACACCCAGACGCTTCGTTTCCATGTCGAACCAGCGGATGATCCCCGACATCTGCTCGCGCTGCGGCGCCTTCGCGGCGATCATCACCTGGCCGCCCACTTCCGCGTTCTTCTCGAACAGCACGACGTCGTGGCCGCGCAGCTTCGCGACACGCGCGGCCTCGAGGCCCGCGGGGCCGGCACCGACCACCACGACCTTGCGCTTCGGGCCGCGCGACTTCTCGATGATGTGCGGCATCGTCGCTTCGCGCGACGTCGCCGCGTTCTGGATGCACAGCACGTCGAGGCCGTTGTACTGGCGGTCGATGCAGTAGTTCGCGCCGACGCACTGCTTGATTTCGTCTTCGCGGCCGTCGCGGATCTTGATCACCATGTGCGGATCGGCGATTTGCGCGCGCGTCATGCCGACCAGGTCGATCATGCCGTTCGCGAGCAGGCGCTCGGCCTGGCCTGCATCGCGGATGCTCTGCGCGTGCATCACCGGAATCTTCACGACCGACTTGATGCCCGCCGCGAGGTGCACGAACGGCTCCGGCGGCAACGCCATCGGCGGCATGCAGTTGGCGATCGTGTTGTGCGTATCGCCGCCCGAGCCGACCACGCTCAGGTAGTCGATCAGGCCCGTCTCCGACATCGCCTGCGCGATTTCCTTCAGCGCTTCGTGATCGAGGCCGTCCTCGTGGAATTCGTCGCCGCACATGCGCAGGCCGACGCAGAAATCCTTGCCGACCGCCTCGCGCACGGCCGTCAGCACTTCGATGCCGAAGCGCAGGCGGTTTTCGAGGCTGCCGCCCCATTCGTCGGTGCGGTGGTTCGAACGCTTGCTCCAGAACTGGTCGATCAGGTGCTGGTGCGCGGCGGAGATTTCGATGCCGTCCATGCCCGCCGCCTTCACGCGCTTCGCGGCCGCCGCGAAATCGCCGATGATGCGGCGGATTTCCTCGATCTCGATGATCTTCGCGTTGCCGCGGTGCACGGGTTCGCGCACGCCCGACGGCGACATCAGGTGCGGCCAGTGCTCGCCGTGGAACGACGAGCGGCGGCCCATGTGCGTCGCCTGGATCATGATCTTCGCGCCGTGCTTGTGCATCGTGTCGGCCAGGCGCGTGAGCGGATCGATGATCTTGTCGGTCGACAGGTTCACCGATTTCCACCAGCCTTGCGGGCTGTCGATCGACACCGGGCTCGAACCGCCGCAGATGGCCAGGCCGACGCCGCCCTTCGCCTTTTCTTCGTAGTAGCGGATATAGCGGTCGCCCGGCAGGCCGCCCGGCTCGGCGTACACCTCCGCGTGCGCGGTGCTGACGATCCGGTTGCGCAGCGTCAGCTGGTTCAGCTGCATGGGTTTGAACAGGTGGGGATAACGCATCGCTGGCGACCTCTGGCGTTCGAATGTCTCGTGTTGCGGGTGTTGTTCTGCTTCAGTGAATCAATGCGTCAGTGCATCAGTGCGCGATCGGCGACACTTCGAAGACGCAGTGGTCGTGATGCTCGGCCGCGCACTGCACTTCCTTCGAGTACGCACGCGGCGCGCCCTTGCCTTCCGGCGTCGTGTCGTTGACCCAGTCCATCGCGCCCGCGAACCAGCCCGCGAACATGTAGCAGAGCTTGCCTTCCTTGCCCGGCTGCTGGAGCACGAATGACGAGTGGCGCAGCTCGATCTTCGCGCGTGCGCTCGCCGGATCGGCCTCGATGATCGAGAACAGGCCCCAGCCGCGTTGCGACAGGCGCTTCAGGTAGTGCTCGAACACGGCCACGCCGGTGATGCCGTGCTGCTTTGCTTCCTTGTCGCACCAGTGGTAGGCGGATTTGTAGCCGGCCTTGTAGAGGATCTCGGCATACGCTTCGACGCCGAGCGCTTCCTCGACGGCGACGTGGTTGTTCGTGAAGAAGTGGCGCGGCACGTACAGCATCGGCAGCGCGTCGGTGGTCCAGACGCCGGTATCGGGATCGACGTTGATCGGCAGTTGCGGTTGCATCGTGGTGACTCCGTGAGGAAATTGGCCGCGCGGCTCGGTGCGCCGGCGCGACATCGTCCGCGCGCCCACGCTGCTTGCGCGGGCACGTCCCGATTTTTTTATGTTGAAACGAAGGGAGCGGTTCGGCTCGGCGAGGGCTTACGCGCCCCACACGTCCTTGAACACGCGCACCCAGTTCTCGCCCATGATCTTGCGGATGCGCGACTCGCTCCAGCCGTGGCGTTCCATCGCGGCGGTCAGGTTCGGGAATTCGCCGATCGTGCGGATGCCGTCCGGGTTGATCACCTTGCCGAAGTTCGTCAGTTGGCGATAGCGTCCCTTGTCATGCGTCAGCATGTCGAAGAATTCCTTCGCGAAATCCTGCGTGAAGTCCGTGCCGATGCCGACCGCGTCTTCGCCGATCAGGTTCACGACGTAGTCGATCGCCTCGATGTAGTCGTCGATGTTCGCTTCGATGCCGCGCTTCAGGAACGGCGCGAACATCGTCACGCCGACGAAGCCGCCCGCATCGGCGATCTCCTTCAGCTGCGCGTCGCTCTTGTTGCGCGGATGTTCCTTCAGGCCCGACGGCAGGCAGTGCGAGTAGCACACCGGCTTCTTCGAGAACGCGATCGCTTCCGACGACGTGTTGCCGCCCACATGCGACAGGTCGACCATGATGCCGACGCGGTTCATCTCGGTGATCACTTCGCGGCCGAAGTCCGACAGCCCGCCGTCGCGTTCGTAGCAGCCGGTGCCGACCAGGTTCTGCGTGTTGTAGCAGAGCTGCACGACGCGCACGCCCATGTCGGCGAACGCTTCGATGTAGCCGAGGTTGTCCTCGAACGCATGCGCGTTCTGGAAGCCGAGGATGATCCCGGTCTTGCCTTCCTTCTTCGCGCGGAAGATGTCGTCCGTCGTGCGCACGAGCGTCAGCAGCTCGCCGTTGTCGCGGATTTTCTTCTTCATCACGCCGATGTTGTCGACGGTCTTGGTGAAGTTCTCCCACACCGACACCGTGCAGTTCGCGGCCGTGATACCGCCCTTTCGCATGTCCTCGAACACCGGCTTCTCGAACTTCGAGATGTTCAGTCCGTCGATGATGATGCTGTCCTGATGCAGCGTGCTCATATCTGCTCTCGCTCGTGTGACTGTTCTTGTGGGGTCGATCAATAGATCGGGAAGCGCTCGCAGAGCGCGAAGATCTCGCGACGCACGCGCTGTTCGGTTGCGGGGTCGCCTTCCGGGTTCGCCCGCAGTGCGTCGAACACTTCGAGGATCAGGCGGCCGACTTCACGGAACTCCGCGACGCCAAAGCCGCGCGTCGTGCCGGCCGGCGTGCCGAGGCGGATGCCCGACGTGACGGTCGGCTTCTCGGTGTCGAACGGGATGCCGTTCTTGTTGCAGGTGATGCCCGCGCGTTCCAGCGCCTGCTCGACCGGCGCGCCCTTCAGGCCCTTCGGGCGCAGGTCGACCAGCAGCAGGTGGTTGTCGGTGCCGCCCGTGACGAGATCGACGCCGCCGGCCTTCAGCACTTCGCCGAGCGCCTGCGCGTTCGCGAGCACGTTGTCGATGTAGGTCTTGAAGTCCGCGTGCAGCACCTCGCCGAATGCGACCGCCTTGCCGGCGATCACGTGCATCAGCGGGCCGCCCTGCAGGCCGGGGAACACGGCCGAGTTGATCTTCTTCGCGATGTCCTCGTCGTTGGTCAGCACGAAGCCGCCGCGCGGGCCGCGCAGCGTCTTGTGGGTGGTCGACGTGACGACGTGCGCGTGCTCGACCGGGTTCGCATGACGGCCCGCGGCGATCACGCCCGCGATGTGCGCCATGTCGACCATCAGCTTCGCGCCGACGCTGTCGGCGATCGCGCGAAAGCGTGCGAAGTCGAGCGCGCGCGGGTACGCCGAGAAGCCGGCGATGATGAGGTTCGGCTTGTGCTCGTGGGCAAGGGCCTCGACCTGGTCGTAGTCGATGCGCAGCGTGTCGCGGTTCACGCCGTACTGCACGGCATTGAACCACTTGCCCGACAGCGCCGGCTTCGCGCCGTGCGTCAGGTGGCCGCCGGCATCCAGCGACATGCCGAGCACCGTGTCGCCCGGCTTCGCCAGCGCGAGCATCACCGAGCCGTTCGCCTGCGCGCCCGAGTGCGGCTGCACGTTCGCATAGCCGGCGTTGAAGATCTGCTTCACGCGGTCGATCGCGAGCGCCTCGACTTCATCGGCGAATTCGCAGCCGCCGTAGTAGCGCTTGCCGGGATAGCCTTCCGCGTACTTGTTGGTCAGCACCGAGCCCTGCGCCTCGAGCACGGCGCGCGACACGATGTTTTCCGACGCGATCAGCTCGACCTGCGACTGCTGACGCTCGAGTTCCTTCAGGATGGCGCTGCGCACCGGCGCGTCGCGCTCGGCAAGGGGCTGCGAGAAGAAAGGCTGGGTGTTCGACATAGTGCGTCCGTGACGAAGAATAAAGGGCTGCAACCGAAGCTCAAGGCCCGCCGTGCCTGGGTTTCCCATGCTTCCAGTGCAAGGCTGCCGACGGCTCTATTCTTGTCGTTCGGATTTTCGGCGGATTGATGAATTTAGACGCGTTCTTTGCCTTTTCCGCCATGCACGTCCGTTTTATACAAGTGACCGGTCGTGCTTTTCGGTATGACCGCCGGAAACGGTGCGGGCTGTTCACCTATGGACACGCACACCGGCAGTGCGTTTGCCGCACGTTCGCGTGCGGCGTCTCCCGGATACGGTGCAGTGCAACAACGGCCCGATGCCCAGACAACGTATGGAGCTAGGGTTTAGCCGTATGGCACGCTTGTTGCACTCGCTCACACAATACCGCAGCCCGATCCGTGCCCCGGGCCAAAAGCTATTAGAGATTCAAGGAACGCTCCCCATGTCGCCCGACCGCACAGCGTCGCTGTCCCACTTCGCGTTCATGCCGTTACCGAACTTCACGATGATCGCGTTCACCAATGCGATCGAGGTGCTTCGGATGGCGAACTACCTGAGCGGTCAGCCGCTCTACCGCTGGTCGGTGATCAGCCCGGACGGCGGCCCGGTCACGGCGAGCAACGGCCTCACGGTCGACACGGGCCCGGCCGAATGCGCGGGACAGCCCGACATCGTGTTCGTGTGCGGCGGCGTCGACGTACAGCGCGCGACCACGCCCGCCCATCTGTCGACCCTGCGCCGCTTCGCGCGCTCGGGCATCCCGCTCGGCAGCCTGTGCACGGGCACCTATGCACTCGCGAAATCGGGGCTGCTCGCGGGCTACGCGTGCGCGATCCACTGGGAGAACATGTCGGCGCTGAAGGAAGAGTTTCCGGACACGCGCTTCCTGAAGGAACTGTTCGTGATCGACCGCGACCGCATCACGTGCACGGGCGGCGTCGCACCGCTCGACATGATGCTGAACCTGATCGCCGCGCGCGTCGGCACCGCGCGCGTCACGCAGATCGCCGAGCAGTTCATCGTCGAACACGTGCGCGACACGAGCGCGCAGCAGCGCATGCCGCTGGTTGCTCGCCTCGGCTCGGCGAACAAGTCGCTGTTCGAAGTGATCTCGCTGATGGAGAACAACATCGAGGAGCCGCTGTCGCGCGAAGAGCTCGCGCGGCTCGCGAACATGTCGCAGCGGCAGTTGCAGCGCCTGTTCCGCGAGCATCTGGGAATGACGCCGACGCACTACTACCTGACGCTGCGGCTGCGCCGTGCGCGCGAGCTGCTGCTGCAGACCGACATGTCGATCATGCACATCACGATGGCGTGCGGCTTCCAGTCGGCATGCCACTTCAGCAAGAGCTATCGCGATGCGTTCGGCGTCGCGCCGACGCGTGAGCGCCGCAAGCAGGTCGCGCCGCTCGCGCAGGGTGCGGTGAGTGCTGCGCCGGCGTTTCCGGCGCGTGTGCTGCATGCGTGAGGCGGGCAGTACCTGATGCAAAAAAGCGGCCTCGAAGGCCGCTTTCCGTTTTCGCTTACGATCCCCACACCTGCATTTCATAGAGCGAATACCCCCACTGCGTCGCCCGCTTCGTGCCGAGCATCCGCACATAACGGCCGTGCCCGTTCAGGTTCGGCAACGTCACATGGCTGTACGACACGCCGTTGCTCGTCGAGTAGATCGTCGTCCAGTTCACGTTGTCGTTCGACGTCTGGATCTGGTAGACGAGCGCGCCCGCATCCCAGTACAGATCGATGCTGCTGACGGTCTTCGTCGCACCGAGATCGACCGAGATCCATTGCGGATCGACGCCGGCGCCTTCCGGCGAATCCCAGCGCGTGCTCGCCGTGTTGCCGTCGAATGCCTTGTCTGCCGTGAGCGACGCGTTGTAGCTCGCCGACGCCGCGGCCGGCCGCCCCTGCGACAGCAGCGTGCGCGCCGCGGCCGCGCCGCCGTAGTAATTCGCGCCGAGCTTCGCCTTCGTCGCGTCGGCATTCACGCCGAACTGCGACAGGCTCCAGCGCTGACCGGTCGTCACGTCGCCGACATAGAGCTGATAACCACCCGCCGTCGTCGATGAGAAAAACAGGTAATTCGTACCACTGACGGGTGCCGGGTCCGAGTTGTTGCTCATGCAGTCGTTGAGCGCCAGCGCGCTCGGCGTCGAGGCCGGGTCGGCCGTCTTCGCATAGATCTGGTCGGCCCCGCCGCTGTCCTTCCAGCGCGCGTAGTACACCATGCCGTCCGCACGCACGGTCGGGTAGTACGTCTGCAGCCCGGCCGGACGATCGAACACGGCGGTCGCGCCGGTGGCGATCGTGCGCTTCATCAGCCCCATGTTCGAGCCGGTGCCGGTCGCGTAGTACACGGCGCTCGCGTCCGGCGCGAGGAACGGCATCGAGTATTCGGCGCCGGCCGGCGCATTCGTCAGGCTCACAACCGACGTGAACACCGGGCCGGCGCTCGTGTACGACAGCGTCGCCTGCTTCACGTCGCCGTTTTGCTTGAACACGAGCGTCTTGCCGTCCGTGCTGAACTTCGGGTCTTCGTTGCGCGTGGCGCCCGTGCTGTTCGTCATGTTGACGGGCGGCGTACCGGCGCCGAGTTGCAGCATGAACACGTTCCATGCGCCGTTGCTGATGCCCATGAACGCGAGCCACTTGCCGTCGGGGCTGAACACACCATTCATCGGATCGGTGATGCCCCACGCGCTCTTGCTGAGTTGCGTCAGCGTATGGGCCGAGAAATCGTAGAGGAACAGCTGGCTCGTGCCGTCGCCGTACTTCACGTAGCTGTGGTAGACGAGCTTGCCGGTCAGCGCGGCGGGGAATGTCGCGTTCGGCTGGGCGGCGGGATTGTTGACGCAGGCTGCGGCGGCCACGCCGCTGAACAGGTTGAGGGCGATGCCGGCCACGAGGCCCGCGACGAGGGTCTGCAGTTTCACGCTGGATACTTTCGGGTAAGGTAAGGACGCCGCAAAAAAGGACTCGCGCGACACGCGCGGACGTCACGGATTCGCGGTCGGGCAGCGTGAATTCCGTATCGGTCGGACAGCGGGAACAAAGCTTGCGAGAGGATGCCCGTTCGTCAGACGAAAGAACAGGATCAGAGCGCCGATAAAACATACGGATCAGCGATTTGGGGCGCGCTTGCACGTGACGGCTGCCGTACTACTCTGTGTCATCAGGGCACAACGGCCGGGGGACACGCATGAAGCGCTATGCGGTGCTGGCGCAGACGATCGCCGACGCGATCCGGCGCGGCGACCTGGCGGCCGGCGCGCGCATCCCTACCGTGCGCGCGGCATGCCGCGCGTATCGGGTGAGCCCGTCCACGGTGTTTCGTGCGTACTACGCGCTCGAAAGCGAGGGCCTGATCGTCGCGCGGGCGCGCTCGGGTTATTTCGTGGCGAACGTCGCGGACAAGCACGTGCGGTTCGGCCGCGATTCGCCGCGCAAGCCGGGCGCCGCGCAGAACGACGCCGCTCGAACCGGCGACGACGATGCGCTGTTCCGCCTGCTCGACTCGCTCAAATGCGACGACATCGTGCCGCTCGGCTCGGCATTCGCGAGCTATTCGCTGTTCCCGATGAGCAGCCTGTGGCGCCAGGTGGCGTCGGCCGCTCGCCACATGGACCGCACCAAACTGCTCGAAGGCTTGCCGCCCGGCAACGAAGCACTGCGCCGCCAGATCGCGTTGCGCTATCTGAACGCGGGCGCGTCGCTGCCGCTGGAGGAAATCGTCATCACGACGGGCGCGACCGAAGCGCTGACGCTCAGCTTGCAGGCGCTGACGCGCCCGGGCGACATCGTCGCGATCGAACGGCCGGCCTTCCACGCGGTGCTGCAGGCCGTCCAGTGCCTGCATCTGAAGGCCGTCGAGATTCCGGTCGACCCGCGCACGGGCCTCGACCTCGACGCGCTCGCCGAGGCGCTCGACACGCATCCGGTACGCGCATGCTGGTTCATGACGTCATTCCACAACCCGACCGGCGCGACGCTGACCGACGAGCGCAAGCGCGCGCTGATCGACCTGCTCGCGTCGCGCGGCGTGCCGCTGATCGAGGACGACGTGTATGGCGAACTGCAGTTCGGCACGGCGCCCACGCGGCCCGCGAAACTGTATGACGACAGCGGACTCGTCCTGCATTGCGGATCGTTCTCGAAATGTCTCGCGCCCGGGTTCCGAATCGGCTGGGTCGCGGCCGGCCGCTTCGTCCGGCAGATCCGCGAGGCCAAAGGCACGAGCACGCCGGCCGCCGACGTACCTGCGCAGATGGCGATAGCGAGCTATCTGCGCGACGGCGCATACGACCGGTTCCTGCGCAAGCTGCGACGCAATCTCGCCGCGCACCAGGCGCAAATGCTGTCGGCCGTGCGCGCGTATTTCCCGACGGATACCGAAGTGTTCGCGCCGCGCGGCGGGTATTTCCTTTGGATCGAATTGCCGCCGCACCTGGACGCGATGCACCTGTTCGACGACGCGATGGAAAGCGGCGTCAGCATTGCGCCCGGGCCGATCTTCTCCGCCACCGGCGGTTTTCGCCGCTATTTGCGGCTCAACTACGGGCGGCCGTGGACCCCGGCCGTCGAGCGCGCGCTGGAGACGCTCGGCACGCTCGCGGCCCGGCAGCGGCACGGCGGCTAGTACGAAACGGGCGGCACGAAATGTGCGCCACGCAACGCGCGACATGCGCCTTGCGTTTCGCGCGCGAACGACCAAGAATGAAGCGGCAGGCAGACGCGGACGAACGGGTTCCACGCGTCCGATGTTATGGAGAATCAAATGAACGCCGAATGCGAACGACCGCCGATGTGTAGCCCCACGATGGCATCCGTCGGTCGCTGACGATGCGCGTCCTGCCCAACCGGAGTGTCCGCGCGCGCGATGCCTGGCGTTCCGTGCTGAATGCACGCGCCGAATCGCGGCACGCGACGTGCTGCCGCTGCCGCGAATGCGGTTTCGTCGCGTTCCGCGCACTCGAGCACTGCCCCGTCTGCGGTCGGTGGAACTGGCCGTTCGAGCCGATTCGCCACACGCCGGCCGACGCGCGTGCCGTGCATGCGCCGCGATCGTTCCACACGTGGTCGTCGCGCGTCGCCCGCGCGCTGCGCAACGCGGCTTTCCAGCGGCCGCGCGCATCGAGCGCACCGCTCCTGAGTATCCTCACGCTCGTGCTGCTGGTCGGCGGCTACGTGATGGTCGACCAGACCTGCAAGGCCGATCCCGTTTGTCGCGGCTCCGCTGCGCCGGCCGCCGTCGCGACCGAAACCATGCTGCAGGCATCGAACGATCCGTTGCTGCCGGTCGTGCCGGCACCCGTCTACCCGTTTCATTCGCCTGATCAAACGCAAGTGGCAGCCAATCCGCAACAGAGCGCCCCGCTCGCCGGCAAACCTGCTCGCCCGATGGCAGTTGTACAAGCCGCGCCGTCGTTGCGGCCCGACCGGACGCGCGCCGGCGCAGTCCGCGTGGCCGACTGGAAAGGCAACCGCGACACCGCCCATCGCCCCACGCGCGCGATCCGCCGCGTCAGCCTGCACACCGGGCGTACACGCCGCACCGCCGCCAGCAACGCCGAACTCGCGAAGCTCTATCGCGGCCACTGAACGCGCCCGCAACGAAAAACGGGCGGCCCGTTTCCGGAGCCGCCCGTACTCGCGTCACGCGTCACGCGTGTCGAACGCTAGTGCATCACGCCGCCAGCAACCCGTGCGGGTCGATGACGAATTTGCGCGGCGCACCGCCGTCGAACTTCTTGTAGCCTTCCGGCGCCTGGTCGAGCGAGATCACTTCGACGTTGACGATCTTCGCGATCGGCAGCCGGTCGAACAGGATCGCCTGCATCAGGTTGCGGTTGTACTTCAGCACCGGCGTCTGGCCCGTGAAGAACGAATGCGACTTCGCCCAGCCGAGGCCGAAGCGGATGCTCAGGCTGCCGTGCTGCGCGGCCTTGTCCTTCGCACCCGGATCGTCCGTCACGTACAGGCCCGGGATGCCGATCGCGCCGGCCGGGCGCGTGATTTCCATCAGCGAGTTCAGCACCGTCGCGGGCGCTTCCTCCGAATGGCCCGACGAGCCGTGACCGTGCGCCTCGAAGCCGACGCAGTCGACCGCGCAATCGATCTCGGGCACACCGAGGATCTGCTCGATCTGCTCGCCGAGCGACGCGTCCTTCGACAGGTCGACCGTCTCGAACCCCATCGCCCGCGCATGCGCGAGGCGTTCCGCGTTCATGTCGCCGACGATCGTCACGGCCGCGCCGAGCAGGCGCGCCGACGCGGCCGCCGCCATCCCGACCGGGCCCGCGCCCGCGATATAGACCGTCGAACCGGGCTTCACGCCCGCGCTCACCGCGCCGTGATAACCGGTCGGCAGGATGTCGGACAGGCAGGTCAGGTCGCGGATCTTCGCCATCGCCTGATCGCGATCCGGGAATTTCAGCAGGTTGAAATCGGCATACGGCACGAGCACGTACTCGGCCTGGCCGCCGATCCAGCCGCCCATGTCGACGTAGCCGTACGCGCCGCCGGCACGCGACGGGTTCACGTTCAGGCACACGCCGGTGTGCGTGTCCTTGCACATCGCGCAGCGGCCGCACGCGACGTTGAACGGCACCGACACGAGATCGCCGAGCTTCAGCGTCTCGACGTCGCGGCCCACCTCGACCACTTCGCCGGTGATCTCGTGACCGAGCACGAGGCCGACCGGCGCGGTCGTACGGCCGCGCACCATGTGCTGGTCGGAGCCGCAGATGTTCGTGCTGACCACTTTCAGGATCACGCCGTGGCCGATCGCGCGGCCGCTTGGGTCGACCATCTTCGGATAATCGATTTTCTGGACTTCGACCTGGCCCGGCCCAAGATAGACGACACCTCGATTGCTGCTCATCGTATTGTCTCCATGTCTCGTTGGATGGCGCCGCGGCGCGCCGGCGCCATGCGGCGCACGCGCAACGTGCTGTTCGAGAGTAGTCCGGGAGGCAGGGGCGCCGATGTCTCAAACGCGACATGCGTTTGATCGGCGCCGACATCGATGGCGGAAATACGAAAGTCGGGCGGGAATCTACCGGGGGCCGGACCAGCCCTTGCGGCCGGCCCTGCCTTGGCGGCCCGGCGCTCACCCGCCCTGATTCTCGCGGATGATCGCGGCGGCGGCCGCTTCCGCGTCGCTCGCGACGCCGTCGTGCACGCGCGTGCTGACGGCCGGCGTCGGCGGCTCGCTGTCGAGCGCGTGACCGTTGCGGTCGTGCGTGTCGACCGTCGCGCGCATCGACAGCCCGACGCGCAGCGGATGCGCGGCGAGGTCGCGCGGATCGAGCGCGATCACCACCGGCACGCGCTGCACGACCTTGATCCAGTTGCCGGCCGCGTTCTGCGACGGCAGCATCGAGAACGCGCTGCCCGTGCCGGCCGAGAAGCCCTGCACACGGCCGCGATAGGCGATGCGCGAGCCGTAGAGATCCGACACGACCTCGACCGGCTGCCCGACGCGCATGTGGCGAATCTGCCCTTCCTTGAAATTCGCCTCGACCCACAGCCGGTTGAGCTGCACGATCGACATCAGCGGCACGCCGGGCCCGACCTGCTGGCCGACCTGTACCGAGCGCTGCCCGATCGTGCCGTCGACGGGCGCGACGATCGTCGTGCGCTTCAGGTTCCGGTACGCGAGCTTGAACTGCGCGGCCGCCTGCACGACCGCCGGGCTTTCGTCGACGGGCAGCTTGCTGCCGAGCGCGCGCGCCGCGTCGAGCTGCGCCTGCGCGGCCGCGAGGTTCGCCTGCGCGCCGGCCACCGCCGCGCGCGCCCGCGCCAGTTCTTCCGGCGCGACGATCTCGACCGATGCGCCCGAACGCGCGGCGAGCGCGCGCTGCGCCAGCGACAGGTCGGCGCGGCGCGCATTCACGGCCTCGACGTACATCGTGTTCGAAATCCTCGCGTTCGCGACCTGGCGCACGGCCTGCGCGAGCTGCGCCTTCGCCTGCGCGAACGCGACGGATGCCTCGGTGTCGTCGAGCCGCACGAGCGTCTGCCCGGCGCGCACGGCTTGCGTATCGGCGACCACCACGTCGGTCACGGCGCCCGGGATCTGCGCGGCGACCTGCACGATGCTGCCCGCGACGTATGCGTCGTCGGTGTCTTCGTAATAGCGGTCGCTCAGCAGCCAGTAGGCGATCCATGCGATCGCGGCCAGCAGCACGATCGCGAAGAACACGGTGAAGCGCTTGCGGCGCGTCGCGCGGCGCGCGTCGAGCGCCGGGTCGTTCAGTGCGGCCGGCGGCGCGGCGGAATGGAGGTTGTCGTGGTGCATCAGTCGCTTTGCGTAACGATCAGACGATCGTGCTGGAAGACGGGAATCGCAGGCATCGGCGACGAATCGCGCGTCGGGCTCGCCGAGGCCGTGCGCGCGAGAACGGGGTTGCCGCGCGGCGCCGCGTCGGGGCGGGTCGCACCGATCGTCGACGGGCGTGTCGTGTCGTCGCGTCGTGCCGATGCAGACGCGTTGCTCGTCGCGGTAGCAGCCGGCGACACTGCCGTGCTGCCTGCGCGTGCATCGTTAGACTGGCCAGCCGTCTCCCGATTCGCGGCCACGGCGCCCACAGCAGCCACGGCCGTTGCCGCCCCGCGCTTCGCCGCCCCACTCCGCGCCCGCGGCCCGGCCGGCGTCTGCGCTTGCGCGACCGTTGCGCCCGCATCGAACCCGCCGCCCAGCGCGCCGATCAGCCCCACCCGCAGCGTCCGCTGCTTGCCGAGCAGCGCGATCATCTGCGCGCGCTCGTCGATCAGCGTGAGATCCGCGACATCGACGTCCTTCTGCATCAGCACGCCGCGCCGATGCCGATCCGCCGCGATCTGCACGATCTTCTGCGCGGCCGCGACCGCGTCCTGCTGCTGCGCGACGAGCGTCTGCGACGTCTGCAGCGACGTGACGAGTTGCGCGACCTGCCCGAGCGCGTCGTCGACGGTCTTGTTGTACAGCCCGATCGCGACGTCGGCCTGCGCGACGTCCGCGCCGAGCTTCGCCTTCAAGCGGCCGCGATCGAAGATCGGCAGCGAGATCGCGGGGCCCACGGAGCCCGCGAGCGAATCGCGCGAGAACAGCGACGCGGGCGTCAGTGCGAACACGCCGCCGAGCGCGACGAGATTCACGTCCGGATAGAACTGCGCACGCGTCGAGTCGGCATTCGCGAACGCGGCTTCGACGCGCAACCGCGCGGCGACGATGTCGGGCCGGCGGCCGAGCAGATCGGCCGGCAGCCGGGCGGGCACGGCGCCGCCCGCGAACGCGCCGACGCGCGGCCGCTGCAGCGCGAGCCCGCGCTCCGGGCCGCGGCCCGACAGCACGCCGAGTTGCAGTTGCGCGAGCTTGATCTGCTCGTCGTTCAGCGCGATCTGCTCGAGCAGACGGCTGCGCTTGATCGACGCATCGCTCGCGTCGTACGCGTTGTCGAGGCCGCGCGCGGTGCGCTCGCGCAGCACGGCCGTCACGCGCTGGCTGATCTTCAGCTTCTGCTGCAACAGGTCGCGCACCGCGTACGCCTGGTCGAGCTGGCAATACACGGTGACGATCGCGACGGCGAGCGTGAGCCGCACCTGTTCGGCTTCGACGCCGGCCGCGTCGCGCAGCGACATCAGGCTCTTCGTCGCCGCGCGGTTCTTGCCCCACAGGTCGAGCTGGTAGTTCAGCCCGACGAAGACCGACGACGGCGATACGTTCGGATCGCCGAAGATCTGCACCGGCACGCGATAGCCGCCGGCCGTCACGTCGGCAATGTCGCCGGGTTTCGGCATCCGTGCCCGGCTGATCGTCGCGCCGGCCGTGCCGGTCAAACCGGTCAGCGAATCGAACTGCTGAAGCTGCGCCTGCGCGATCCGCAACCGCGCCTGCGCGACCTGTAGATCCGGGTTGTGCTGCGACGCCTCGGCGACCAGGTCGTCGAGCTGCGGGTCCTGCAACTGCTTCACCCAGTCGGGCGCCGGCCATGCGCCGTTCGCGCCGGGGCCGGCGGTATGCGCGAGCGCATCGTCGGCCGGCGCACGCAGCGACAGCGACGGCAGGAAGCCCGACGGCACGCATCCGGCCAACGCGAGCAATGCCGCGGCGGCCGCGATCATCGAGCCGCCCTTCACGCCACGCGCCGAACCCGCCGCTTGAATCATCCGTCGCATCGTCACCCCTGCCGAACGCGCCGCGCCCGCGCGGCCAGACGCGGTCGCGTGCGCTCGAGCGGGCCGAGCCGGCCGAACAGGCCGTCCGCGACGCCGAACAGGATGCCGGCCAGCTTCGCGCGCTTGTCGCGCTCGACCAGCGCGATCTGCACGACCTGCCACACGGTCAGCAGGTTCGGCACGAGCGCCACCGGAAAGCGCAGCCCGTACTGCATCCCGAGCTGCACCGCATTGCGGGCGCTGTAGTAGCGCCGTTGCCACGAGTGATTCATCGACGTCATTTCGAAAGGGCCGATCGCGTGCCGATGCTTCGCGCCGATCCGGTGCGGCAGCACCAGCGACGGCACGACATAGAGCGGCACGTTGCGCGCCAGCGCGCGGAAGCTGTATTCGGTATCGACGTGATCGATGAACAGCGTCTCGTCGAAGCGACCGAGCACGTCGAACGCGTCGCGCGACACGACGCAACCCGACGAAATCAGGAACGCGCAGCGCTGCATCGGCGTGCCCGGCTCGATGCGCAGGCGGCGCAAGCCGATGCCGTTGGTCGCGAGTTCGGGCAGGAAGCTGCGCGCGTTCTCGTCGAAGATGCGCGGGCCGGCGAGGAACGCACGCCGCGCGAGCCCCGCGCAGACATCGCGCATCGCCGGGAAATACGCAGCCGGCACCGACGAATCCTGATCGAACAGCGCGACCGCATCGAGGCCGTCGCGAAACAGCGCCGTAAGCCCCGCGTTGTACGCGCCCGCGATGCCGCCGCGATTGCCGTGATGCAGCAGCGCGATGCCTTCGCAGGCGCACAGTTCGCGTGCCCGCGCATCGGGCTGCGGCGTGTTGTCGACGACGAGCAGCGCGTCGCATGCGTGCCGCCATGCGCGCAGCGCGTCGAGCTGCGCGTCGCTCGGGTGATACAGGATCACGAGTGCGCCGAGTGTCGTCATGGTCCGCTCCTCAATGCCCGAACGATGCGGCCGCGCCGCGCTTGGGCCGCGTCAGCCACATCATCGCGGCGAGCGCGAGACACGTCATGCTCGCCATCCAGAACATGTCGTTGGTCGCCATCATGTAGGCCTGCTGCATCACGACGTGATGCAAGGTCGTCAGTTCGCGCACGCCGTCCACGCCCATCGCGTTCAACGCATGCACGAAGCGTTGCGTGTTCGCCGACGCATGCGTGACCGATTGCGACACGACGTCGTAGTGATAGGTCGCGCGGTTGTCCCACAGCGTCACGCTCATCGCGGTGCCGAACGCGGCCGACAGCGTGCGCAGGAAATTCGACAGGCTCGACGCGGCGGCGAGCCGGTCGTCCGGAATGCGCGACAAGGTCGCGGCGGTCAGCGGGATGAAGAAGCACGGCAGCCCGATGCCCTGGATCAGCCCGGGTGCTGCGATCTGCGCGAACGTCATCTTCAGCGTGAACTGCGCGTCCCAGGCGAGCACGGCCGCGAACACGAGGAAGCCGAACGTCGCGAGCACGCGCGCATCGAAGCGGTGCGCATGCAGCCCGACGAGGATCGAGAACACCAGCGCGAGCACGCCGAGCGACGCGGTCGCGAGCCCCGCATGAAACGCGTTGTAGCCCATCACGGCCTGCATCCACAGCGGAAACACCACGCCGACCACGGAGAAGCTCATCATCCCGAGCGAGATGATCAGCACGCAGAACGAGAACGTGCGGTCGCGAAACAGGCTCAGGTCGACCACCGGATGCGCTTCGCCCGCTTCCCAGATCAGCAGCGACACGATCGCGAGCGCCGCGACCACCGCGAGCGTGACGATCAGCGGCGAATCGAACCAGCCGCGGTCGTGGCCGAGATCGAGCATCGCCTGGAGCGAGCCGACGCCGATCACGAGCAGCACGATGCCCGGCACGTCGATCGGGCCGGCCGCGCCGCGCTGCGCGTCGGGGCGCAGCATCGCGGTGCACACCGCGAACGAGAACAGCCCGATCGGCAAGTTGATCAGGAAGATCCACGGCCACGAGAAGTTGTCGACGATCCAGCCGCCGACCACCGGCCCGAAGATCGGCGCGAGCAGCACCGTCATCGCCCACAGCGCGAGCGCGATCGTGCGTTTGTCGGGCGGGAACGTGCGCAGCAGGATCGTCTGCGACAGCGGCACCATCGGCCCCGAACACAGCCCCTGCAGCGCGCGGCAGATCACGAGCACGTGCAGGTCGCGCGCGAGCCCGCACAGCAGCGACGTCAGCGTAAACAACAGCACCGCGCCGACGAACAGCCGCAGCTCGCCGACACGGCGGGCGAGCCAGCCGGTGAGCGGCACCGCGATCGCGGCCGCGACCGAATACGAGCTGATCACCCACGTGCCCTGGCTGTTCGATACGCCGAGACTGCCCGAGATCGCCGGCACCGCGACGTTCGTCACGGTCGAGTCGAGCACCTCGATGAAGGTCGCGAGCGACAGCGCGAACGTCAGCAGCGCGAGCCGGATGCCGCGCACCGGCTGTGCGGCCGGCGCGGGCGCCGGCACGTCGAACGCGGACGGCGCGCCGCTCTCGTCGTGCAGCGGCGACGCGGTGCTCATGCGCCGGCCACCGCGACGTCGGCCCGCGCGGCAGCGCGCCCGCGCCTGGGCACGAACCGTTCGATGAAATCGGCGGCGGCGCCACAGCCGTCCGGCGCGGCCGCGAGCAGCGCACGCGTACGTTCCGCATGCACCGCGAACGCGGGTTCGTCGAGCACGCGTGCGAGCGCCGCGCCGAGCCGCGCGCCGTCGAGCGGGCCGTCGACCCGCACGCCGCAGCCGTTCGCGACGACGCGTTGCGCGTTGTCGAACTGATCGTGCGCGAACGGCGTGACGACCTGCACGATGCCGGCTTCGCACGCGAGCGCCGCCGTGCCGATCCCGCCGTGATGCACGAGCGCGCGGCAACGCGGCAGCAGCGTGCGCATCGGCACGAAGCGGCGCACGAGCAGCCGGTCGTCGCCCTGCACCGCATCGTGCGGCGTCAGCAGGATGCCGCGTGCGCCGGTCGCGCGCAGCGCATCCGCCACCGCACGCGCATACGCCGCATGATCGACGAGCGTCGAACCGGCCGTGAACACGACCGGGGCTTCGCCGGCCGCGAGAAACGCATCGAGTGCCCCATCGTCGTCGGGTGTCGCGATATCGTTGAACAACGGAAAACCGCTTTGCAGATGGTTCGACGGCCAGTCCGGCTGCGGCGGCGCGAACCAGCCGGGAAACAGGCACAGCACGCCGTCGGTCGAATGCAGCCAGCGGCCGAGCACGCGCCGCGCGGGCGCGAGCCCCAGCTCGCGGCGTACCGCATCGAGCGCCGGGCCGCACACGCGGTCGAGCACCTGCCGCTCGATCAGCGTCATCAGCGCCGACTTCACCGGCAACGGCCAGCGCGCGGGAATCGTCAGGCGCGGGTGAGTCGGCGGCGCATGCGCGGACAGCAGCGTCGACGGCGACACCTGCACCGATACGTACGGCGTGCCGTGCAGTTCCTGCATGAAGCGCGCGGAGAACGCCCACAGCGTGCCGACCAGCACCGTATCGGCATCGGTCAGCGCGCGCAGCGCGTCGTAATGCGGGCGCAACGTCGGCGCGATCACCTGCCACAGCGTGCGGAACGACGTGCGCGGATTCCACAGCGCCGGGTTCGCCATCGCCGCGTCGTATTCCGCCGCGGTGCCGACCGGCACGAACGCGAACCCGCAGCGGCGCACGGTCGCCTCGAACGGCGCGTGCGTGCAGAACACGACGTCGTGACCGCGCGCGGCCAGCGTGCGCGCGACGCCGAGCAGCGGATGCACGTCGCCCGCCGAGCCGATCGCGGTCACGATCATCTTCGCCATCGCGCGCCTCGCGGGTGTCAGTAGAAGCCGGGGATCAGCGCCGCGACCTCGCGGCGATACTGCGCATACGCCGGCCCGAAATATCCGGTCAGCCAGCTCTCCTCGACGCGCACCTTGTACGCGAGCGACGCAAACACGAGCAGCACGCCGATCGCGCCGCGCCATTCGCCGCCGATCAGCGCGGCGCCGACCAGCGCGATCAGGCAGCCGGTGTAGATCGGGTGACGCACGAGCGCATACGGCCCCGTGCGCACGAGTTCGTGGTCTTCCTTCAACGTGACCGACACGCTCCAGTTCGTGCCCAGATGCAGCCGTGCCCACACCGAGAACAGCAGGCCGGCTACCAGCACCGCGAGCCCGCACTGCGCCTGCAGGCCGAAGCGCTGCCAGTCGGGCACGAGCGCCTGCCACGACGGATCGGGCAGGATGATCAGCGCGCCGCCGACGATCAGCGGAATCGACTGCAGCGTGCGCGAGCGCGACGCCTCCTTGCGCACGGTGGTCTTGACGCCCTGCGACGTGGCGATCCAGTACGCGAGCCACGCGGCCCACGGAACGACGATGGCGATGGTCTGAACGATATTCACGGCTGGCCTGCCTCGTTGGGATGGGAATTCGGATGCGCGGGACGCGCCCGCTGCACGACGGATGGCGTCACGACGACAGCGCGTGCATCGGCGTGGGCACGCACGCATGTGCGGCAGCACGCGCGACGCCGGCCGCGGCGGCCGCCTCGCCGCAGAAGAAATCGAGCAACGCGGCACGGGTGTATTCGCGTTGCGCCCGGCCTTCGATGTCGAGAAAGTGGCCGGCGTCCGGCACCGTCGCGAACCGTGCGCGCGCCACGTGCGCACCGAGCTGGCGCACGTCGGCCGGCGTCGTGTACTCGTCGCGCTCGCCGTTCAGGAACAGCAGCTCGCAGCCGATGTTCGCGAATTCGCTGAAGTAGCGCTCGGGCTGCAGCGACAGGATCTGGTCGACGTGGAACGCGACCTGATCCTGCTCGTCGCGCGGCAGGCGCGTCAGATACCGGTAGTTGTACAGCTTCATGATGCGCGGCAGATAGCGGCCCACGGTGTCGTTCAGCAACTGCGCGGCCTTCAGGTTTTCGCCGGCCGCGATGTGGTCGCGGGCGCGCGTCACGTAGTCGACCATCGCGTCGTTCAGGAACGGCGAGAACGAGCAGATCGCCGCGCGCCGCACGCTCGGGCAGCCGCGTGCGAGCGCGAACAGCGACGCGACGCCGCCCCACGACACCGAAACGAGGTACGCCGGCGCGAAATGCTCGACCAGGTACTGGAGGATCGCGGCTTCGTCGTCCTTGGTCAGGATGAAGCAGCCGGGGTTGTGCTGGCGCGACTGCCCCGCATACGGCAGATCGAAGCAGATCGTGTTCATCCGCTCGCCGAGATACTGGACGGTCTGGCCGAACGACGCGGTGGTCGCGAGCGCGCCGTTGACGAGCATCGCCGTGTCGAACGCCGGGTCGAACACGTTCTGTTCGACGTAGACCTTCAGACCATTCGGCAGCGGGACCACGTGTTTTTCGGTCGGCATCGTCGTTCTCCGGTGGATGCGGCGTCTCGACGTCGCGGCATGCTGCAAGTGCGCAATGGCTGGCGCCGGCTGCGTGCGCGGTCGATCGACACGGTCATCGCCGACGCGTCGCGGCAATTGCCGGCGACGCCATTCATTCCTCATGGTGCGGCGCCATACTAATACGGTCGATATTACTTACTCAAGTCATTCCAAAAATCCCTCTACTCGGCCCGGAAATACGCCAAGTTCAAATTTTCTTATCAATTTCCATGGTATGCGGAATCTCAAAAAGGATCATCGCAATCGTTTGCTAGCAATTCGATCCAGCATTCAAAAAACACAAATTATCGTTTTGATTCAATCAGTTATATTGTTTAGATCGCTTGATTGAAACGGTTTTTAGAAAACCGTACACCCCCACAATCCGATTTGACGATTTCATATCGTGAATAATATTGCAGTTTTCGACACTCTTTCGGTTTGTAATGGAATCGAGTCTGGAAACGGTCCTCTGCATTGCGTCATATTTTCACGGTCCGTTTTAAACAGATTCAAACTTAGTTAATCTTCTTTCAACCGTCTTTCCGCACCTGCACATGAGCTTCGGACGCGAAGCATCGTGCCCCGTTTGGAACGCAGTCTCCCCTTCGGCCCCGATTTTTTATTGATTGAACGATCAATAAAAAATCGCTAAGCTCTCGACTTCCATGGACGACGGCCCGCCCGGGCGAAGGGAGTCACGATGCCGAAAGTCGGAATGCGGGAGATCCGCCGCGCACAGTTGATCGACGCCACGCTGCGCTCGATCGACGAAGCTGGCCTGCCCGGCACGACGCTCGCATCGGTCGCGCAACGCGCGAACATCTCGACGGGCATCGTCAGCCATTACTTCGGCGACAAGGACGGCCTGCTCGAAGCGACGATGCGGCACGTGCTGCGCGATCTGTGGTCGGCCACCACGCGCCGCCGCGTCGCCGCACGCAAGGACCCGCGTTCGCGGCTGCGCGCGGTCGTCGCCGCGAACTTCGACGACACGCAGGTCAGCGCGCCCGTGATGAAGACGTGGCTCGCGTTCTGGTCGCAGAGCATGCACGACCCGATGCTCAAGCGCCTGCAGCACGTGAACACGCGGCGCCTGCATTCGAACCTGTGCGCCGAATTCGCGAAGGCGTTGCCGCTCGCGAAGGCGCGCGAAGCCGCCAGCGGCCTCGCCGCGCTGATCGACGGCCTGTGGCTGCGCGGCGCACTCGCCGGCGGCCCGATCGACACCCGGGCCGCTTTGAAGCTCGCCCACGATTACATCGACCTGCTGCTCGCGTCCGACTGACGCGCGACGCAGTCGCCCTCAAGGAGATCCTCATGTCCGTATACGGTTTGCAGCGCCTCTACATCGGCGGCGGTTACGTCGACGCCACCAGCGGCAAGACTTTCGACACCTTCGATCCCGCCACCGGCGAACTGCTCGCGCAGGTGCAGCAGGCCAGCGCGGCCGACGTCGACCGCGCCGTTGCGTCCGCCCAGGAAGGCCAGCGCGAATGGGCCGCAATGACCGCGATGCAGCGCTCGCGCATCCTGCGTCGCGCGGTCGAGCTGCTGCGCGAACGCAACGACGAACTCGCGGCCATCGAGACGCGCGACACCGGCAAGCCGATCGGCGAGACGCTCGCAGTCGACATCGTCACCGGCGCGGACGTGATCGAGTACTACGCGGGCCTCGCGACCGCGATCGAAGGGCTGCAGGTGCCGCTGCGCGCCGAGTCGTTCGTGTACACGCGCCGCGAGCCGCTCGGCGTGTGCGCGGGCATCGGCGCGTGGAACTATCCGATCCAGATCGCGTGCTGGAAGACGGCGCCCGCACTCGCGGCCGGCAACGCGATGGTGTTCAAGCCGAGCGAAGTCACGCCGCTCACCGCGCTGAAGCTCGCGGAAATCTATACGGAAGCCGGCGTGCCGGCCGGCGTGTTCAACGTCGTGCAGGGCGACGGCTCGGTCGGCGCGCTGCTCACCGGCCATCCGGACATCGCGAAGGTGTCGTTCACCGGCGGCGTCGAGACCGGCAAGAAAGTGATGTCGCTGGCCGGCGCGTCGTCGCTGAAGGAAGTGACGATGGAGCTCGGCGGCAAGTCGCCGCTGATCGTGTTCGACGATGCGGACCTCGACCGCGCGGCCGACATCGCGGTGACCGCCAACTTCTTCAGCTCGGGCCAGGTCTGCACGAACGGCACGCGCGTGTTCGTGCACCGCTCGATCAAGGACGCGTTCACGCAGAAGGTGCTCGAACGCGTGAAGCGCATCCGCGTCGGCAAGCCGACCGATGCCGACACCAACTTCGGCCCGCTCGTGTCGGCCGCGCAACTCGACAAGGTGCTCGGCTTCATCGAAAGCGGCAAGGCCGAAGGCGCGAAGCTGCTCGCGGGCGGCACGCGCCTGACCGACGGCCACTTCGGCAGCGGCCAGTACGTTGCGCCGACCGTGTTCGGCGATTGCCGCGACGACATGAAGATCGTGCGCGAAGAGATTTTCGGGCCGGTGATGAGCATCCTCGAATTCGAATCGGAGGACGAAGTGATCGCCCGCGCGAACGACACGCACTACGGGCTCGCGGCCGGTGTCGTGACCGAGAACCTGTCGCGCGCGCACCGCGCGATCCATCGCCTCGAAGCCGGCATCTGCTGGATCAACACGTGGGGCGAATCGCCGGCCGAGATGCCGGTTGGCGGATACAAGCAATCCGGTGTCGGGCGCGAGAACGGCATCACGACGCTCGAGCACTACACTCGAATCAAGTCGGTGCAGGTCGAGCTCGGCCGTTACAACCCGGTGTTCTGAGACAAGGAGATCCGTCATGACGACACGCGAATACGACTACATCATCTGCGGCGCGGGTTCCGCGGGCAACGTGCTCGCAACGCGCCTGACGGAAGATCCGGACGTCACGGTGCTGCTGCTCGAAGCGGGCGGCCCCGACTACCGCTTCGACTTCCGCACGCAGATGCCGGCGGCGCTGGCCTATCCGCTGCAGGGCCGCCGCTACAACTGGGCGTACGAGACCGATCCCGAGCCGCACATGGACAACCGCCGGATGGAATGCGGGCGCGGCAAGGGGCTCGGCGGCTCGTCGCTGATCAACGGGATGTGCTACATCCGCGGCAACGCGCTCGACTACGACAACTGGTCGACGCACAAGGGCCTCGAGAACTGGACCTATCTCGACTGCCTGCCGTACTTCAAGAAAGCCGAAACGCGCGACGTCGGCCCGAACGACTATCACGGCGGCAGCGGCCCCGTGTCGGTCACGACCAGCAAGCCGGGCGTGAACCCGCTGTTCGAGGCGATGGTCGACGCGGGCGTGCAGGCGGGCTATCCGCGCACCGACGACCTCAACGGTTACCAGCAGGAAGGCTTCGGCCCGATGGACCGCACCGTCACGCCGAAGGGCCGCCGCGCGAGCACCGCGCGCGGCTACCTCGACCAGGCAAAGGTGCGGCCGAACCTCGAGATCGTCACGCACGCGCTCGCCGACCGCATCCTGTTCGACGGCAAGCGCGCGTCGGGCGTGACCTACCTGCGCGGCAGCGAGCGCGCGACCGCGCATGCGCGCCGCGAAGTGCTCGTGTGCAGCGGCGCGATCGCGTCGCCGCAACTGCTGCAGCGCTCGGGCGTCGGCCCCGGCGCGTGGCTGAAAGAACTCGACATTCCGGTCGTGCTCGATCTGCCCGGCGTCGGCCAGAACCTGCAGGATCACCTGGAGATGTACATCCAGTACGAGTGCAAGGAGCCGGTCTCGCTGTACCCGGCGCTCAAGTGGTGGAACCAGCCGAAGATCGGCCTCGAATGGATGCTGAACGGCACGGGCCTGGGCGCGAGCAACCACTTCGAGGCGGGCGGCTTCATCCGCACGCGCGACGACGACCCGTGGCCGAACATCCAGTATCACTTCCTGCCGGTGGCGATCAACTACAACGGCTCGAACGCGATCGAGATGCACGGCTTCCAGGCGCACGTCGGCTCGATGCGCTCGCCGAGCCGCGGCCGCGTGAAGCTGCGCTCGCGCGATCCGAACGACCATCCGAGCATCCTGTTCAACTACATGGCCGAAGCGCTCGACTGGCGCGAGTTCCGCGATGCGATCCGCGCGACGCGCGAGATCATGCGGCAGCCGGCGCTCGACCGCTATCGCGGCCGCGAGCTGAATCCGGGCGCCGACTGCAAGAGCGACAAGGAACTCGACGCGTTCGTGCGGGCGCGCGCGGAAACCGCGTTCCATCCGTCGTGCTCGTGCAAGATGGGCTACGACGACATGGCGGTGGTCGATGAAGAAGGCCGCGTGCACGGGCTCGACGGGCTGCGTGTCGTCGATGCGTCGATCATGCCGATCATCACGACCGGCAACCTGAATGCGCCGACGATCATGATCGCCGAGAAGATCGCCGACAAGATCCGCGGCCGCACGCCGCTCGCGCGGGTCGACGTGCCGTACTTCGTCGCGAACGGCGCACCGGCGCGCAATGTGGCGAAGGCCGTGCGGCAACCCGAGACGGTCTGACGAAGACGGCGCCTGCCCGGGCGCCGCGATACCCCCCGCGCGGCTCGCGGCGTTCTCGCCGCGAGCCGCATTTCATCGTGCCTTCTCGTTTGCGCTGCGCGGCCCGGCTGCCGAAACGCCCCGCATCCGCTTGGCGCGGACGATCGGGTTCCTGCGCGACGTCAGGCTCATCGCGTCGCGCAAGCGGTCGAATGCGACATCCTCCTTCGCCCCGAAGCGGCTGACCGCCGGCCATGCGAGCACGTGGTCGAGCCACGTCTGCCAGGTATCGCCATGAAACCGGCGGCCGATTGCCCTTACCGTATCCGGCGCTGCGATTGCAATGCCCGCCAGCAGGTAGTGGGCCCAGAAGCTGCCCGCGCCGATCAGTCGATCGAGCCGGCACACGGCGAGCGCGGCAAGGAGCCCCTCCATCGACGCGAGATCGGCGCGATGCGTTCTGATCGCTTGCGCGACGAAGTTGTGCCGACCGCCATACGCGTGAACGGAAACGCCGTTGCCGGCGGCGAGTTCGGCCGAGAACATCGCAAGCGCAGCCATCTCGTCGACCCGCGTCGCGTCGTCGCGCGGGCCGCATACGCGCAACACGATCGCATCGATGACCGCACCGGGACGAACCGGTGTTTCCGTGCTCATTGCCGCGACGGCGGTCAGCCTGTCTCTCAGGTTCTTCGCAGGCGGCGTCTCGCGCTGCCCGTCAGGTTCGTTCGCGACTTCGCCGTGGCATTCGACGCCATCGGCAATCCGTTCGAGCGCGGCCCAGCCGACGTCGGGATCGTCGAATGCACACGCATCGATCACGCCGTGCGCGGTGTCGAATACGGCAAGCGAGCCGGGGCAGCAACGTTCGGCGTCCGCGAGCTGCTGCGCGGAGGGCACATGCGCGCACGCGCCGAGCGGATCGGCCGGATCGCATGCGCAACCGCCGCCGTCGGTCGCGATCCACGGGACCAGCCGGTGGAGCACGGCCGTCGCTTCGCGAGACAGATGCGCGCCAGTTCCCGCACGGATTGCATACGAAGCGACGACGGGCGTGTCGCCGACGTCGGTCGCGGCCATCGCGCAAACCGCCGTGTCGAGATGGTCGATCAGGTACTGCAACCACGCGGCCGTGCGCAGCCGGTCGGGCGTCGCGCCGCGGGCATCGCCATACTTTGCTGGATCGGTCAGCATGGGTCGTCCGGGATGGTTCTGGCCAATTGGCCTGGTTTTGTTTCGATCGGATCGGGAGGCGTCATACACGCCACGCCGGCCCTGCAACTCCGCCCGTGTCGGATCGCGACACGGGCGGTCAACCGGCCGTCACGCGGGTAAGCATGACGGCTCGCATGAATCGGTGAAGCGGAAACTCGCGTATGCGCCGCACGGCTCGCATGCGCGACGGGCGCCCCGCTTCGCGGCGCCGACTGCACGCGGCGCTTCGGCAATCGATGGACAACGGCACAAACGGCCACGCTGCCAGACGCATCCGGCCGTCGCGCCGATACGCGCGACGGCACGAACCCATCAAGGCCGCGGACCCCGCCGCGCATGCCGCACGGCCCTCGTGCGCGGCGGGTCCCGGCTTCGATCGTGCGACGCTTACTGCACGTGGAACTTCGGCGACGTCAGGACCGTACCGGTCACCGTGCAGTCCGGCGTCAGCACGGAGTTGTTGAACGCCAGCGACGAGTTCGCATCGCTCCACGCGGTCACGACCTTGCTCGGCCCGCAAGTACCGAGCAGCGTGACGTTCACCTTCACGTTGTTGATCGACAGTTGCGTCGTGCTGTCGGCCTGCCCCGTCCACGGCGACGTGCTGCTCGCGCTGCCGCTGATCAGGCCGCACGTCGCGCCGCCTGCGAACGTCGTCGACGTGATGTTGACGATGCCGGTCGACGTGATCGTGCCGTTGAAGGTCGCGGTACAACTGGCGTTGATCGATCCCTTGCTGAGATTCGTGAGCCCCGTCGCCGAGAACGGCTCGCCGTTCGGATTCATCGGCTGGCCGTCGGCACGCGACACGGTGACGGCGAAAGCAGGCGCGGCCGAAACCGCGGTGAAAGCCACTGCAGCAACAAGCGATACGATTTTGCGAATGCTCATTTGAACTGCCCCCTCTCTTCACAAATGGCGGCACGCCGCCAGGAACGCGACCGTCCGGCCGGAACGGTCCGGCCAGCCGGTCGCAGGAAGCCGCCGGCACGCGTCATGCGCGCCGGTCGGCTCAGAACTTGTAGGAAATCCCGACGAACGTGATCAGCGGGTCAGCCTTCAGCCGCGTGCGCGTGGTCGCGAGCGTCGAGCCGTCGGCCGCCTTGATCACCAGCGACGAGTAGGTCTTCAGCGGCATGTAGGTCAGCGTCGCCGTGAGCCCCCAGTGCTTGTCGATCGCGTAGCTCGCGCCGATGTTGTAGACGGGCGTGAACGACGACGACGCCTTGCCCTCCACCGACGTCGCGCCCGGCTTGCCGGCGCCGGCCGCGAGCACGCTGCCGAGGTTCTCGTTGATGTCCTTCGCGAAGTTGCCGTTCAGTTCGATGTTGCTGAACCAGCTGTAGGCCACGCCGATCCCGACGAACGGACGAAACTTGGCCGTCGACGAATTGAAGTAGTACTGCAGGATGATCGTCGGGCTCCACTGCCGCGCGTTCTTCACGGCCGGCTGGTTCGCCGACTTGTCCATGTCGACGTTGCCGAGCGCGCCGGCCGGGCCGGGCGGCCTGATCACGCCGTGTCCGGTCAGCGTGAATTCCGGCGGCACGCCGAGCACCGACGTCACCGCGATGTGATCGGTGAAGAAGTGCGTGAGCGTGAGGCCGACCGTATCGGCGTTGTTGACCGTCAGGCTCGTGCCCGGCGACGTGAACGAACCCGGCAGGCGCAACGGCCCGTTGATCGGCATGCTTGCAAGATTCGTCGTCAGCCCGTTGGTCGAATCCTGCGGCATGATGTGCAGCCAGCCCAGCGTCGCGACGTTGTCGCCCGCCTGCTGGGCCGATGCGAGCGTCGATACGCCAGCGACGACACCCGCGACAATCAGCTTCTTCATGAAGTCTCCCCCTCATTCTGTCCGGGCGCCGCGCATTCGCGCGCGGCGCCGCCGTGTCTCCATCCACACGCGGTCACTGCACGAACGCGCCGACCGTGAAGTACGGGTTGCTCGTATCGGCCATGTCGAGGAACCCGAACACGCCGCCGGTGAACACGAACTTGCCGGTCGCCGGCCCCGATGCCGCATCCGCATGCACGGTCGTCACGACGCCCGGCACCTTCTGCGTGTAGTCGAGGTTCAGCGCGCGCGTGAGCGCGGCCTGCGACGCGTTGAACGGATCGAGCAGCGTGGCCTGCGCGCCGACGAGCGCGGTCGCGCGGTAGTTGAATGCGCTGTCGACGCCGGTGTACTCGCCGTCCTGCGAGCCCTGCGCGACCGCCGTCCGCGGGCTCAGGAACGAGATGCCCGATTCGTCGTCCGCGCTCGGCGGGCCTTGCGTGAGGTCCGCGTTCGCGGCGCCGGTGCGGATGAAAACCGGCACGAGCTGGTTGCGCAGCCTGCCGACGATCAGGATCCCCTTGCCGGCCTTCGCCGGATCGAGCGCGGCGAGCGTCGGCGGAATCTGCGGCAGGTAGTTGAGCGACTGAAATGCCGGCGCATCGGGGCGCAGCGTGAACGGCTGGTTCACGGTCGCGCTCGACGCAAGCGGCTGTCCGCCGTTCTTCTTGCCGAAGTTGTCGGTTTCCGTATAGCTGCCGTCCGCGTTGATCGTCACCTGCTGGTCGAGCGCCACCGGCTGGAAGTTCTGCGACGGCACCTGGTGATAACCGAGCTGGTTGTACGTACCGGCGATCTTCGTCAGGTCGGTCTCCAGCGACGAGAAGCTGATGAACGGGTAGTACGGAAACGTCGTCTTCGTGATCTTGCCGACGCCGATCACGCCGTCGAACTGGATCGTCGCGCCGGGGATCGCGCCGCCCAGCACGCCTTCGCCGAGGAACAGCCGCGCGGGGCGGCTCGGGTCGAGGCTCGCGTTCTGCATCCGGAACGTGCACTGGTTCAGCTTCACCGTCGGCAGCCCCGTCTCGTCGGCCAGCGTGCCGTCGACCACGTTCGCGGGCGCGGTGTCCCGCGTCGGCTGCACGGTACCCGTGGTGGCGGGCACCGGCGACGCGAGGTAGGTCATCCGGTACGTCATCTTCGTCGTGTCGAGCTGCACCTTCACGAGCTCGCCCGACCCCGACCCGCCGATGAACACCGTGTTGTAGTCGATCGTCTGCGGGCACAGCCGGACCACCGGCGCGGGCGGCGGGTCGCCGTCTCCGCCGCATGCGGCCAGCACGGGCGCGAGCGACGCCGCGGCCATCCATTGTTTCAAATTCATAGGATTCCTCTTGAAATTCGATTCGCCGGCGGCGACGCATGCGCCGCCGGTGTGACGTGTTCGATACGGGGTTACTGGACGAACGCGCCGATCGTGAAGAACGGGTTGACCTTGTTGTCGTTGACGACCATCGCGTAGACGTTCCCGGCCGTCACGAGCCAGCCCGTGTCGCCCTTGCCGAAGATCGCCGCGTTGCCGTTCGCGCCCTTCGCGTTGAAGTCCTGCGCGGCCGTCACCCTGATCTTGCCGGGCGTGGCCTGCGTATAGTCCAGCGCGAACTGCGAGGTGACCGACGACGTCTGCGGATCGATGAACGCCGCGGTACTGCCCTGGAACAGCGTGGACGTATAGTTCGCCGCCAGCGTCGACACGGCGGTGCCGTCGTTGCAACTGCCGGCGACCGAATAGAACGCGTTGTTGGCGAAGATGCCGGGCAAATCGGGGTGCGGCACGTTCGGGTTGAAGCTCGGCCCCGCCGACGCCAACTTGTTCCCCTGGCCGCTGGATGTCACGATGCCGCACGCGGAGGCACTGGTTGCGCCGATGTACCCGCCCTTCAGGGAGTTCGCGGCAATCGCCTTCGTCGACGACAGCATCGAGATGCCGACTTCGGCATCGGCGACCGAGGCGAGCAGATTGACCGTATCGACGTGCGTGTAGCCGACACGAATCACGATCGGCACGAGTACGCCGTTCAGCCTGCCGACGATCATGATGCCTTTCGCCTGGCTCGGTGCGATGATCAGCGTCGAGCCCTGCCCCGCGATCGGATACCCCTGCCCCCCGGCCGGATTGCTCACGAATACATTGTCCGCCGATCCGTCCGCGTTCTTGCGCTGCGCCCACGGCGTCCCGGTCGTCTGACACGAGTAGTCGCTGCCCTGCGTGATCGAGCACGAGCCGTCCGCATTCAGCGTCTGATTCCAGTTGACGACGTCGGATTCCCAGCCGACCGCCCCGGTCGGGCTCTGACCATCACCGCCGATGGGCGACAGATGGATGCCGACCTCGTTGTAGTTGCCCGCCACTTTCGTGAAGTCGGTTTCGGTGTCGGTGAAGCCGATGAACGGATAGAAATCGAAGGTGCGCGACGGGACGACACCGAGCGTGATGCCCGGCAGCAGCGGGATACCGGCGAACGCGATCGTCGCCCCCGGAATCCCGCCGCCCACCACGCCATTGCCGACGAACAGCATCGGCGGATCGGCACGGTTGATCGTCACCGAATACGCGCCGTCGCTCGTCGCGCCGCTGTCGAGCACGAACGCGCAACGGTTCTGCTCGGCGGTCGGAAGCGTGGTCGGATGATGGAACGCGCCGCTGATCGTCAGGCCCGCGCGCGTGTTGTTGACTTGCCCTGCCGAGGTCGGCACCGACGATTCGATGAACTGCATCTGGTAGGTGAGCTTCGTCGTGTCGAACTTCACCTTCACGTACTCGCCGCTGCCGGCGCCGCCCGTGTACGTCGTCGTGTAGTCGAGCGCGTCCGGACACAGCTTCGTCACGACGGGCGGCGTCGTTTCGGCGCCGCTCGGCCCGCAGGCGCTGCCCGAGCACTGCGGCACGGTGATCGGCCCCGGATCGTCGCCGCCGCCACAGCCGGCGACGAACGGCAGCGCCAGCACCGCGCACGACAGGATCGCCTTCCGCCATTCAGGAATGCAAATCATCAACCCCTCCTTTTCAGGTACGACAAGTCTCGCCCGGCCGGGCTGCATGGCCCGCCGGTTGGTATCGCGCCGCCGCACGAAGGCGCGGCGCATGACGATGCACGCAGGACCGCCGCGAGGCCGGTCAGGCCCATGCGGCACACGCCGCGACGGCAGACGAACGCGCTCCCGCGGCGCCGTCATGCGGCACGGCGCCGTCGGAACGATCGAAACGGAATTGGGTCGCCGCTACACGGCGAAGTGACGATGCAGGCACGCGACCTGTGTCGCGCCTGCATTCAGCGAAAAATCGGAAAACGACAGTCCCGCTGGGCCCTCGGATAGGCGTCTCATGATTTGGTCTCCATACGTACGCTTGATTCGTTATCGTGATGCGTCGTTTGTCGAGACTATGATCGGACCATTCGCGCAAGTAAATGGATGCAGAGTTCCAAACGACGGAACCCGCGCAATCCTAGCGTTTATACGGTATTTAACAGATTTTCAAACAGCCTTCATTTTATTTGCTCAGACAAATACCCGAGCCGTGGAACACGCGTTTGAACGGCGGCCGCCAATCCGCGCCGAGCCAGGCCAGCCGGGCTTCAGCGGCCCGCGCGCATGTTGCGGCGCAACCTCACACGTCGATGATCGCGAGCGTGCCGTGGCTGCCGGGCAGCACCGCGTGGCGCGTGCCGGCGTGCGCGAGAAACATCTGGCCGGCCCCGACCACGACCGTTTCCGCGTCGACCTCGAGCATCAGCGTGCCGTCGAGCACCAGCAGCCCCTCGTTGTAGTCGTGCACTTCCGCTTCGTACGGCTGCGCATCCATGCGTAGCACCTTGATCCGCGCCGGGCCGACTTCGCCGACGATCGTGGATTTCCATGCGGCCGCCTGCGCGTCCGCCACGGATTTGAAATCGATCAAAGACATGCGCCCCGCTCCGTATCGCCGTGAAAGGAACGCATTATCGCGAGCGCCGCGCGCGCCGTCCCGGTACGGCGCAAGGGCATGCGGGCAGCACAGTCGGCCAGCCGGTCGGGCGGCAACGCGAGCGTGGCCCGATTCCCCGAAAACCCGCCGGATTGTTCGCATCGCTCAAATAAAGCATCGAATCATTGAGCGATATCACGGCAATTCACGCCAATCCGGCACCGGCAGTGCCCGGTCTTCCCATCGGAATGCATTTCGATCTGCCGATTGCTAATATGGCGGTCCCGCGATCCCGCACCACCCTGCCGTTCGACATGACGCCCGTTCGCCATGCCGTGCCCGGTCCCGGCCGCTTCGCAGCGGCGGCGGCGCCGGACATGCGCGGCACCCGCCGTCGCGCCGGGCGGCCGTGCCATCCGTGAGCATGCAACCGATCCTTTCCGTCTCCGACCTCTCCAAGACTTACGCGTCCGGCTTCCAGGCGCTGAAGCACGTGACCCTCGACATCCGCCCCGGCGAGATCTTCGCGCTGCTCGGGCCGAACGGCGCCGGCAAGACGACGCTGATCGGCTCGATCTGCGGCATCGTCACGCCGACCGAAGGCCGCGTGACGGTCGGCGGCCACGACATCCGCGATCAATATCGCGCCGCCCGCGAAATGATCGGCCTCGTGCCGCAGGAGCTGACCACCGACGCGTTCGAAACCGTCTGGGCGACCGTGTCGTTCAGCCGCGGCCTGTTCGGCAAGGCGCCCGATCCCGCGTACATCGAGAAGACGCTCAAGGCGCTGTCGCTGTGGGACAAGCGCGACAACAAGCTGATGACGCTGTCGGGGGGCATGAAGCGCCGCGTGATGATCGCGAAGGCGCTGTCGCACGAGCCGCGCATCCTGTTCCTCGACGAGCCGACGGCCGGCGTCGACGTCGAGCTGCGCCGCGACATGTGGAAGCTCGTCGATTCGCTGCGCGAAAGCGGCGTGACGATCCTGCTGACCACGCACTACATCGAGGAAGCCGAGGAGATGGCCGACCGGATCGGCATCATCCTCGGCGGCGAGCTCGTGCTCGTCGAGGAAAAGCGCGAACTGATGCGCAAGCTCGGCAAGAAGCAGCTCACCGTGCAGCTCGAGCACCCGCTCGCCGACATGCCGCCCGCGCTCGCGCCGTTCGGGCTCGAACGCGCGGAAGACGGCGCCGCGCTCGTCTATACGTACGACTCGCAGCGCGACGACGCGAGCATCGCGAAGCTCATCAACGCGCTCGGCTCGGCCGGCATCGGCTTTCGCGACCTGCACACGACGCAGAGCTCGCTGGAGGACATTTTCGTCAGCCTGATCGACAACCGCCGCAACGGCGTGCAAGGAGCCGGCGCATGAACTGGCAAGGAATTCGCGCGATCTACCGCGCAGAAATGGCCCGCACGCGCCGCACGCTGATGCAGAGCATCATCGCGCCGGTGATCTCGACGTCGCTGTATTTCGTCGTGTTCGGCTCCGCGATCGGCTCGCGCATCAGCGACGTGAACGGCATCGGCTACGGGTCGTTCATCGTGCCGGGCCTCGTGATGCTGTCGCTGCTGTCGCAGAGCATCTCGAACGCGTCGTTCGGCATCTACTTCCCGCGCTTCACCGGCACGATCTACGAGATCCTGTCCGCGCCCGTGTCGTACTGGGAGATCGTGATCGCGTACGTCGGCGCGGCCGCGTCGAAGTCGATCCTGCTCGGCGTGATCATCCTTGCCACGGCCGGCCTGTTCGTGCCGCTGCACATCCTGCATCCGTTCTGGATGGTGCTGTTCCTGGTGCTGACGGCCGTCACGTTCAGCCTGTTCGGCTTCGTGATCGGCATCTGGGCCGACAGCTTCGAGAAACTGCAGCTCGTGCCGCTGCTGATCATCACGCCGCTCACGTTCCTCGGC
This sequence comes from Burkholderia sp. E168m22, assembly GCF_001319805.1. Classification (NCBI taxonomy): domain Bacteria; kingdom Pseudomonadati; phylum Pseudomonadota; class Betaproteobacteria; order Burkholderiales; family Burkholderiaceae; genus Burkholderia; species Burkholderia sp. E168m22. Next base: position 25,542 of record NZ_BBSK01000072.1, on the reverse strand, counting down.
GGCAGCTTCTATTCGGTCGACATGCTGCCGCCCGCGTGGCGCGTCGTCACGCTGTTCAACCCGATCGTCTACCTGATCAGCGGCTTTCGCTGGTCGTTCTACGGGATCGCCGACGTGCATGTGTGGATCAGCCTCGCCGCGACCGCGCTGTTCCTCGTGATCCTGCTCGCGATCGTCGCGTGGATGTTCCGCACCGGCTACAAGCTGAAGAATTGACGCCGGCGGGCGTCACGCGCGCCGCCCGCCGATGACGCATTTGGGCAAGCAGGCGGCGCTTTTCCTCTGATGCGGCAGTTTGTGGTCGCGTCTACTGAATATGAAGCATCGGGGCCTTGGAGCATGCGCTGCGCGGCCCCTTTTTCATTTCAGAGGACGCCATGCCCGCCGCCACCGCTCCCGCCTCCGCCGCCGCCCGGCTCGAACGCCTGCCGTTCTCCGGCTATCACAAGCGCATCTTCTTCATCATCGCGATCGCGTTCTTCTTCGACTCGGTCGATCTCGGCACGATGACGTTCGTGCTCGGCTCGATCCGCAAGGAGTTCGGGCTGTCGACCGCCGCCGCCGGCCTCGTCGCGAGCGCGAGCTTCTTCGGGATGGTGCTGGGCGCGGCGGTAGCCGGCCTGCTCGCCGACCGTTTCGGCCGCCGGCCCGTGTTCCAGTGGAGCATGGTGCTGTGGGGCGCCGCGTCGTACCTGTGCTCGACCGCGCAGAGCGTCGACGCGCTGATCGTCTACCGCGTGCTGCTCGGCATCGGGATGGGGATGGAGTTTCCGGTCGCGCAGACGCTGCTGTCCGAATTCGTGCCGACCGAGAAGCGCGGCCGCCTGATCGCGCTGATGGACGGCTTCTGGCCGCTCGGCTTCATCACGGCCGGCATCGTCGCGTATTTCGTGCTGCCGCAGTTCGGCTGGCGCACCGTGTTCGCGCTGCTCGCGATTCCGGCCGTGTTCGTGCTCGTCGTGCGCCGCATCGTGCCGGAATCGCCGCGCTGGCTCGAACATGCGGGCCGGCACGCGGAAGCCGACACGGTGATGCACGCGATCGAGGCGAAGGTGATGCGCTCGGCCGGCGTCACGACGCTGCCGCCGCCGTCGCGGCTCGCCGAACCGGCCGCCGCGCGCGGCCGCGGCGCGCTGCGCGAGATCTGGAGCGGCGTGTACCGCCGCCGCACGGTGATGGTGTGGCTGCTGTGGTTCTTCGCGCTGCTCGGCTTCTACGGCCTCACGTCGTGGCTCGGCGCACTGCTGCAGCAGGCCGGCTTCGAAGTCACGAAATCGGTGTTCTACACGGTGCTGATCTCGCTCGGCGGCGTGCCGGGCTTCCTGTGCGCCGCGTGGCTCGTCGAACGCTGGGGCCGCAAGCCGACCTGCATCGCGTCGCTGATCGGCGGCGGCGCGATGGCGTACGCGTACGGCCAGAGCGCGCTGTACGGCGGCAGCACGACGCTGCTGATCGTCACGGGCCTCGCGATGCAGTTCTTCCTGTTCGGGATGTGGGCGGCGCTGTACACGTACACGCCCGAGCTGTACGGCACCGGGGCGCGTGCGACGGGTTCGGGCTTCGCGTCGGCGATCGGCCGGATCGGCTCGCTGATCGGGCCTTACGTGGTCGGCGTCGTGTTGCCGGTGTTCGGCCAGGGCGGCGTGTTCACGCTCGGCGCGCTGTCGTTCATCGCGGCGGCCGTCGCCGTGTGGACGCTCGGGATCGAGACGAAGGGCCTCGCGCTGGAACAACTGGCGGCAGGCGACGATGCGGGCGGCAGCGGCCGGTATCCGGCGGCGGCAGCGGACGAGGCGTCCTGATCGCTAACGTTGGTTTTCAAGCTGCTTCGAGCCGAATCCAGGCACTCGATCTCGACATCGCTCTGCCGATGCACGGTCCGGCGATCACGCAAGACATCCCGCGCGTGCTCGCCGGCGCAATCGCTCACGGCAAAACCGCCGCCGCGTCAGCCGCGGAGGCGGTAATACGACAGGGGTACCGCAGCGGCCGTCACGCGTCGGCGACGACGAACTCTTCGGCCGCCTTGCGCTGGACCGCGGCCATCACGGCCAGTTCGCGCTTGCTGCGCGCGTCGCCGGACACGACACCCGTCGCGTGCTTCGCTTTCGCACCCAGCGGGAAGAAGACGAACGACGCGCCGGCCGGCGCTGCCGGCTCCGCGCGCAGGCGTTTGTTCAGGATTTTCAGGTACTTCTTCTTCGAGACTTCCTTAGCAGCCATGGCGCCCTCCGCGTAAACGTGGTGTGGACCAGCATACCAGCTTTGCCGAGGCGCTCCGTGACAGCGGCCGCGCGAATCGATCTGCTTTAAAATGGAGCCCGCTTACGCGACCTGCCGCACCGCCCGCGGCCGCATGTCCTCATCGGAGCGCTTCCATGCATGTCGAGTTGTTCGCGCAGCATCACGCTTGCCCCGGCTGGCAGGGCGACATGGCCCGACGCATTACCGCATTCGACTGGTCGGCCACCGGGCTCGGCCCGCTCGACGGCTGGTCCGCCAGCCTCGTCGCGGCCGTCCGCACCGTGCTCGCCTCGCCGCTGCCGCTGGTGATGCTGTGGGGCCGCCCCGGCTACATGATCTACAACGACGCGTATGCCGGATTCGCCGGCGGCCGTCACCCGTATCTGCTCGGTCAGCCGGTCGAACTCGGCTGGCCCGAAGTCGCCGATTTCAACCGAAACGTGATGAACACCTGCCTCGCCGGCGGCACGCTGTCCTATCGCGACAAGGCCCTCGTGCTGCTGCGCAGCGGCCGCCCGGAAGATGTCTGGATGGATCTGCACTATAGCCCGCTGCCCGACGACGAGGGTGCACCGGGCGGCGTGCTCGCCGTCGTGGTCGAGACCACCGAGCGCGTGCTCGCCACGCGCCATCGCGATCGCGCGGAAGCGGCGCTGCAGGCCTCCAATGCCGAGCTGCGCGAGCTGACTGAAACGCTCGAACAGCGCGTGACCGACGCGATCGCCGAGCGTGCGGCGATCGAGGAGCAGTTGCGTCACGCCCAGAAGATGGAAGCGATCGGCAACCTGACCGGCGGCATCGCGCACGACTTCAACAACGTGCTGCAGGTGATCAGCGGCAACCTGCAGATCCTCTCCGTCGAACTCGGCGCCCATGCGAGCGCGCAGCCGCGGATCGAGAACGCGAACAATGCCGTGCGGCGCGGCGCGCAACTGGCGTCGCACCTGCTCGCGTTCGCGCGACGCCAGCCGCTTGCGCCGACCACGCTGAACCCGTGCCGGCTGATCGACGGCATGAACGAGATGCTGCACCGCGCGCTCGGCGAAACCGTGCGGATCGTCTCCGCGCTGGCGCCCGACGTCGGCAACGTGCTCGCCGACCGGCACCAGCTCGAAAACGCGCTGCTGAATCTCGCGATCAATGCGCGCGATGCGATGCGCGGCGGCGGCACGCTGACGATCGCCGCGTACAACAGCACGCAGCCCGGCCACGCGGCCGGCACGCGCGGCACAACGATGCCGCCCGGCGAATACGTGACGTTCGAGATCGCCGACACGGGCATCGGCATGACGGCCGACGTGCTCGAACGGGTCTTCGAACCCTTCTTCACGACCAAGCCGGACGGCGAAGGCACCGGGCTCGGGCTCAGCATGGTGTTCGGTTTCGTCAAGCAGAGCGGCGGCCACGTGTCGATCGACAGCACGCCCGGCCAGGGCACCACCGTGCGCCTCACGTTTCCGCGCTGCCACGAGGCAGCCGACGAACCTGCCCGCACGCCGCAGCACGACGCGGTGCGCGGCCGCGAAACGATCCTCGTCGTCGAGGACGATGCGGATGTCCGGCTGACGGTGGTCGACATGCTCGCGCAGCTCGGCTACAAGGTCATCACGGCGTCCGACGGCGAAGCCGCGCTGCGCGTGCTCGACAGCGAAACGCCGATCGATCTGCTGTTTACCGACGTGATCATGCCGGGCCGCGTGAAGGGCGGCGAACTCGGACGCCGCGCCGCGCTGCGCAAGCCGCCGTTGCCGGTGCTGTTCACGTCCGGCTATACGCGCGACGAAATCTTCCACGCGGGGCGGCTCGACCCCGGCGTGATGCTGCTCGGCAAGCCGTACCGGCGCGACGAACTCGCGGCCCGGATTCGCAGCGTGCTCGATGCGCAGCAGGCCGACGCGGCATGACGCATCGCCGATACGGCGCCTTTCGCGATTTCGACCGCCGCTGAATTTTTTGCCCGCGATGTCGATTCCCGTCGCCGTCGCGCGTCGTGTTGTCGTAACCGATCGTTTTGCCGTCGTACCGCCGGCAAACGCCCTATTCCCGTTCAAGGAGAAACGACAATGCGCGTCATGGTCATCGTCAAAGCCACCGCCGATTCCGAATCCGGCCAAATGCCCGACACCGAACTCATGGCTGAAATGGGCCGCTTCAATGAAGAACTCGTGAAAGCCGGCATCCTGCTCGCCGCCGACGGGTTGCGCCCGAGCAGCCACGGCAAGCGCGTGCACTTTTCCGGCAAGAACCGCTCGGTCATCGACGGTCCGTTCGCCGAAACGAAGGAACTCGTCGCCGGCTACTGGCTCTGGCAGGTCAAATCGATGGAGGAAGCCGTCGAATGGGTGAAGCGCTGCCCGAACCCGATGCCCGGCGACTCCGACATCGAGATCCGCCCGCTGTTCGAGATGGAGGATTTCGGCGACGCATTCACGCCGGAGCTGCGCGAGCAGGAAGCGCGGATGCGTGCGGAAGTCGACGCCCGACAGCAGCGCTGAGCGGCAGGCCGGCGGCGCACACGCCCCGGAGGAGCCGGTTGACGAGCCCTGGTCAGTAACGTATCGTTTTGATACGTTACTGACCAGGGCTCGTCATGCATTCCCGTTTCGACCGTTTCCGCTCGACCCCGCTCGGCGCCCAGCTCGAAGCGCTGATCGAGCAGCCCGAGCGCTATCTCGAGTTCGCGGCGCTGTCGCGCGTCGGCGTCGCCGCGATCGGCGCGATCCAGGACGAGATCGCGCACAAATTCCCCGAAATCGAAACCGACACGACGGCCCGCCAGTTCTGCGGCGCGATGGTCGCCGACGTGATGCGCCGCCGCGGCCACGAGGTCGTGCAGGCGCGCGGCCGGCTCGGCGGTGCGCTGTTCAGCTATGGCGCGGTGTTCAGCGCGTGCCCGCACCGGCTGCCGTTCGCCGACGTCGTCGCCGCGCTGGCGCGCATGCCGGCCCGGCTCGCCGCCTATGCGGCGCATGTGCCGGCCGCGCTGGCCACGCGCCGCCCGGCCGGCACCGGCTTCTCGCTGGTCGAACATGCGTGCCACCTGCGCGATCTCGATGCGGTGTTCGCCGCGCGCATCGACGCCGTGCGCAGGGCCGAGCTGCCCGTGATCGAGTCCGTCGACGGCACCGCGCTCGCCGCGCAACGCGACTACCTCGCGCAGCCGCTCGATCTCGCCGTCGCGGCGTTCGTCAGCGGGCGCGCCGCGCTGTGCGCCACCGCGGCCGCGCTGGAGCCGGCGCAACTCGCACGCTGCGGACTGCGCGACGGCATCCGCCGCATGTCGCTCGACGAACTCGTGCGCGAGCTGCTCGACCACGATCGCACGCACGGGCTCGAACTCGACGAACTGCTCGCCGAACTCGAATTGCCGCCGCTTCCTTCAGCACACGCCGCATGATCCAGCCCACGCCCGTCGTCTTCATTCACGGTTTCATCGGCACGTTCGACGTGCGCGGATGGAACGGCCCGCATCTGCGCCCCGACCTGCTCGGCTACGGCGTGCATCGCGCCGCGCCGCCCGACACGATCTCGCTTGCCGCGCAGGTCGAGCATGTGCGACAAACCGTCGAGATGCACTTCGGGATGCAGCCGGTCGATGTCGTCGGCCATTCGGTCGGCGGCGCGATCGCGATGCTGTTCGCGCATGCGCACCCCGAACGCGTGCGGCGCATCGTCAACGTCGAAGGCAACTTCACGCTCGACGATGCGTTCTGGTCGGCATCGGTCGGCCGCATGACGCCCGGCGAAGCCGACACAATGCTCGACGGCCTGCGCGCGGCCCCGCTCGACTGGCTGCGCGGCGCGATAGACGCACCGTCGCCGGGCCAGCTCGACGACGCACGCCGCTGGCTCGCGCATCAGCCGGCATCGACGCTGCGCGCGATGGGCCGCTCGGTGGTCGACACGACCGGCGATGCGGGCTACCTGCCGGCGCTCGCACAGGTGTTCGACCGTCATCGCGTGTGGCTGATCGCCGGCGAACGCTCGCGCGCGGGCTGGCACGTGCCGGCCTTCGCGCTCGCACGCTGCGCCGGCTTCGACACGATCGCCGGCTGCGGGCACCTGATCGCGGCCGAGCGGCCCGACGCATTGCGCGCCACCCTCGAACGCATCGTAGGCGAGCCGTCTGCCTGACAACCCGTAGGATTCGCCGAAATATGGTTGAAAGGCGCGGTTGCTAGAGTCGCCGGAACAGGGTTTTCCCGGCATCCGGCCGGACTGGATCGACACATGCAAGGATCGATGCGCCTGGCACGTACTTTCTGGCTGCTTCTGCTGCTCGCCGTCACGAGCCCTGCCTTCGCCTTTCACGCGCGGGTCGTCGCGATTCCGAGCGCCGCGATGAGCGAAACGCTCAAGGCCACCATCGTGCTGCCCGACGATTACGCGCGCGACAACCACGGCGAGCGTTACCCCGTCGTCTATCTGCTGCACGGCTCGGGCGGCGACCATACCGACTGGACGTCGAACACGCACATCGCCGCGCTCGCCGACCGTTATCACGTGATCCTCGTGATGCCCGACGGCGGACACGAAAGCTGGTACATCGACAGCCCGTTCGATTCGGGCAGCCGCTACGAGACCTTCGTCGGCGATGAAGTCGTGTCCTATGTCGACCTGCATTTCCGCACGATCGCCACCCAGCATGCGCGCGCGATCACCGGGCTCAGCATGGGCGGCTTCGGCGCACTGCGCATCGCACTCGACCGGCCCGAGACGTTCGGCGCGGTCGGCAGCATCAGCGGCGCGGTCGATCCGCGCTGCTGCACGGACGAGCCGGGGATCGCCCACGTGTTCGGCGATCCCGACCGCCATCCGTCGTTCTGGAACCGCAACGTGATCGCCGAAAGCGCGCGGGCGTTCGTGCGCGCGCATCTCGACCTGACGATCGATTGCGGCCGCGACGACGCATTCGTCGACTCGAACCGCACGCTGCACGAACGGCTCGTCGCGCTCGGCGTGCCGCACGACTATGCGGAGCGCCCGGGCGGCCATACGTGGGATTACTGGGCGAATGCGATCCGCTACCAGATGCGGTTCTTCGCGACGTCGTTCCAGCATCGCGGTTACGCGTCTCGTGCCGCGCCGTCCGCGCCGGGCATGACTCGCGCGGGCTGACGCACGGCTAGCCTTTAGCCCTTACAGCGGCCGCTATCCGGTCGCAGGCTGCCAGGCCTGAAAATCGAAACGGGATGATGGACCGGCACGTCGGGCAACACACCCCGGCAAGAAGATGAACGCGCGCCGCCCGACGCGCGAAAAGAGAAACGACGAAGCCGTCAGTTGCCGTGCGTGGTGTCCGCGCCGACGACGCGATCGAAGAATTCCTGCGCACGCGCCAGCTCGTCGAGCGCGCGATCGAGACGCGACATCGCGCGGGCGTATTCGGCCGACGAGCCGTCGTCGTCGCTTTCGCCGCGCACCGCGCGAAACGCCTGGTCGACGTTGCGCGTCGCTTCGACGAAGCGTTGTGCGGCCTGTGCTTCCGGCGAACAGATGTGGGTCGACATCGACACTCCTCCCTCGGGATTGCAGTGTGAAGCACGCCGACGCTCAGTGTGCGTGGTACGCATGTCGGCGGCGTGAACCACGAGCCGCCGCGTGTCGACGCATCGGCCGCCGCACCGCGCGCTTCGTGCCGATTGTCGCTCCGCGCTCGCCGATCCGCTACGGCGAGATTGCAACAAATTCTTGCGCGAACGGCGTCGTGCGTGGCGTCACGCGCGCCCGACGCGCGGATGCGCCAACCCCGCGAACGCGGCCGCTTCGCCCGGCGACAGGTCGAACAGATCGCCGGTGAGATCGCGCGGATGCTCGGCCGCGGGCCGGTTGCGCAGGCGCGCGACATGCGTGGGCGCGACATACGCGGCGGCCGTTTCGAGCGGCGGCACGTCGAACAGATCGCGCGTGACGCCGCGCACGGCATCCGTCGGCGAACGGCCGCGCAGGCGCGCGACCAGCTCGACGAAGCGATCGAAATCGCCCGCGCGCGTGGCCTTGTTCACTTCCGCGAGATCGCGCGCCTTCAGCACGCACGGCTGCGCAAGCCGCACGAAATACGGCGCCTCGAGCTCGACCGACAGCGCGAGCGGATAGCTCTTGCCCGTCTGCTCCTTCGCCCGCCCGATGCAGTCGACCACGGCCGCCCCTTGCGCGGCGCCCAGCGGCTTGCCGGTGCTCACGCTGCGCAGGTGGTCGGGAAACACGCGCAACTGCGTGCCGACCGTCAGCGCGGTGGACGACGCGCACACGAGCGCGTAGTGCTGCTCGCGACGCCGGCCCGACGGCAACGTCGAGCGGCTGGCGATGAACGTATGCGGCGGCAACGGCCGCACCTGCCCGCTGGCGTCGACCCACGCATTCCACAGCAGCGCGTCCTTGCGCGCGCCCGCACGCGGACGCGACGCGACCGGCGAAAACAGTGCGAGCAACGAACCCGTGCGATGCGCGGCGACCTGCGCGCTGCTGCCGAGCGGCTGGTTGATGCCCCACAGAAAACGCCCGCCCCCGAGCCGGCGCTCCCATTCCTTGCGGAGCACGACGGTCGGCAGTTCCTCGCCGGACTCGGTACCGATCTTGGTCCAGCAGAACGTGGGAGGGAGGTGTTTCAGTGTCATCAACTTTCTCGGGATACAGCCTCGCTGCTGACAGCAAGCCCATTCAACAGCCGTAACTGTATAGGTATAATGCATCGCATGGAAGCCCCGGACCAGGATTTTCCCGTTCAAGACCTGTTGCGCCGCCTGATGGCAGACACACGCTCGTCCAGCGAAATCGCGCGACTTTCCGGGGTCAGCCAGCCCACCGTATCGCGCCTTCGGCTGTCGAACGGGCACCGGCTGCGCCGTAGCGCGCCATTCAACAAGCTATGCAGTTTCTATGGGGTCGACACCGAGCCGTCGCGCCGCCGGTACAACGACCTGCTGCGCGACGCGATCGTCGACGCGTGGGACGGCTCGGACGAGCACGGGCGCGCGCTGCTGGTCGTGATTCAGGGGCTGAAGGATTTGCAGGCGAAGGCGGATGACGGGTAATCGCGGCAACGTACCCGGTCATTCATCAAGATTGAACGTGATCGGCACGCGCGCTCGCATCGGCGTCGGCGCGCCGTTTTCTATATGCGCGGCGCAGCGGCTTGCCAGCACCGCATCGCGCGCCGCGGCATCGAGGCGCGGATAGCCGCTGCCGGCGGCAGCGACACGCGCGGCGACCACCCGGCCGCATCGGTTTCCGGTTCGACGAGCGCGGTGCCGCGTTCGCCCCTGCCGTCGCCCCTGCCGTCGCCCGGACCGCGCCTCGTCAGCAATCGCACGCCGCGCCGCATTGCGCGAGCGAATTCTCCTTGCTGCGAAAAACCAGCGGCTGTTCGTCGCTCGGCGCACGACGTCGCGCGAACTGCACGGCCTGTTCGACCTGACCGTGATGGGCGGACTTCGCACACACCGGATCGGCCTCCCGCGGGTCGCCGGCCAGCAGGTAGGCCTGACACCGGCAACCACCGTGATCCGCATGCCGCTCGTCGCACGTACGACACGGCTCGCGCATCCAGTCGTCGCCGCGAAACGCGTTGAACGCGTCGCTGTCGTACCAGATGTCCCGCAGTGAACGGTCGCGCACGTTCGGCAACGCGAGCCCCGGCAGCGACCGCGCGGCATGGCACGGCAGCGCGGTACCGTCCGGCGCGACGCCGAGGAACACCGAGCCCCAGCCGTTCATGCAGGCCTTCGGGCGGCGCTCGAAATAGTCGGGCACGACGAACAGGATCTTGCAACGCTCGCCGATCAGCTTGCGATAGCGGTTGACCGTGTCCTCCGCCTCGCGCACCTGCTCGACGGTCGGCATCAACTGGTCGCGATTGAGCATCGCCCAGCCGTAGTACTGCGTGTTCGCGAGCTCCAGGTAATCGGCGCCGAGATCGAGCGCCATCTCGATGATCTGCCCCACGTGCGGCAGGTTGTAGCGATGCAGCACGCAGTTGAGCACCATCGGGTAACCGTGCGCCTTGATCAGCCGCGCCACGTCGCGCTTCAGTTCGAACGTGCGTGTGCTGGTCAAGAAATCGTTTAGCTCGCGCGTCGAATCCTGCAGCGACAACTGGATGTGGTCGAGCCCGGCGGCCTTGAGCCGCTCGATGCGCGCGACGTTCAGCCCGATGCCCGACGTGATCAGGTTCGTATAGAAGCCGAGCCCGCGCGCATGCGCGACGAGCGTCTCGAGGTCGCCGCGCTGCAGCGGCTCGCCGCCCGAGAAGCCGATCTGCGCGGCGCCGAGCGCGCGTGCGTCGCTGATGACCGTGCGCCACGCATCGGTATCGAGTTCCGCGCCGTGCGTCGCGAAGTCGACCGGGTTGTAGCAGAACGCGCAGTGCAGCGGGCAGCGGTACGTGAGTTCCGCGAGCAGCCACAGCGGCGCGGACGGACGGGAAGTATCGGGCGTCATGTCAGTCGAGCCAGCCGCGCAGTCGCGCATGATCGAGAAAACGGTACACGTCGGTCGCGAGATCCGATTGCATGAACAGGCGTTCGAGCTCGCCGATGATGTCGTCCAGTTCGCGCGTGCCGTCGCAGCGCGCGAGAATCTCGCCGGCGCTCGGGTTCAGCTTGACCATGCCCTCCGGATAGAGCAGCACGTACGCATCCTGGGCTGCCTCCCATTGCAGGCGGTACATGCCCCTGAGGCAGGGGCGCAGCGGCACGCCGCTGGCGGCTTCGATCGCGTTCATAACGGGTAGGCCTTTTCGACGGCGTCGAGCATCGACCACAGGATGTCGAGCTTGAATTGCAGAATGCCGAGCGCGCGCTGCTGCGCGTCCGGTGTCGTGAAATGCGCGAGCGTCACCGCGAGCCCATGCTCGACGTCGCGCTGCGCGAGCGGCACGCGGCTGCGGAAGTAATGCAGCCCGGCCGGTTCGATCCACGGGTAATGCGACGGCCAGCCCGCGAGCCGGTCGAGATGGATCTGCGGCGCGAACATCTCGGTCAGCGACGAGCACACGGCTTCCTGCCAGGGCGCGCGCCGCGCGAAGTTCACATACGCATCCACCGCGAAACGCACGCCCGGCAGCACGTGTTCGAGCGACCACAGCTCGTCGCGCGTCAGGCCGCACGCTTCGCCGAGCCGCACCCACGCCTCGATGCCGCCTGCGTTGTCGCCCTGCCCGTCGTGGTCGATCAGCCGCTGAATCCAGCGGCGCCGCGTCTCGCGGTCGGGGCAGTTCGACAGGATCGCCGCATCCTTGAGCGGGATGCAGATCTGGTAGTAGAAGCGGTTCGCGACCCAGCCGCGGATCTGCGTGGGCGAACAGGCGCCGCTGTTGAGCCGCCGGTTGAACGGATGATGAATGTGATAGCGCGATTCGAGCGCACGCAGGCGCGCCTCGAATTCGGTCGCGGTCCAGGGCGTCGCGTGCAACGCCGTAGCGGGGATCGGTGCGTTCATCGTCAGACCTGGAATTGCATGCCGTCGTGCGCGACGTCGATGCCGTGCGCGCGCAGGTGCGCATGCTCGACGGAATGCGGATCGAGAATCGGGTTCGTGTTGTTGATGTGCGTGAGCACCTTGCGCGTGCGCGCGGGCAGCGTGTCGAGCCAGTCGATCATGCCGGGCTGCCCGGGTTCCGCGCACTGCGCGAGATGCCCCATGTCCGAAGCGTGCTTGCCCGACAGGCCGAGATCGATCATCTCGGTGCCGGTCCAGAACGTGCCGTCCACCAGCACGAGATCGGCGCCGTCCATGGCCGCGCGCACGTCGTCGGTGACCGACGCGAGCCCCGGCGCATAGAACGCGCGCCGCCCGCTCGCGACGTCCTCGATCGACAGCGCGATGTTGTCGCCGGGCGCGGCCGACGCGCGTCGCGGCGAATAAGGCGGCGGCTTGCTGTCGACGGCGATCGCGGTGAAACGGATGCCGCGCGCCGCCGGCACCGCGAACGGCTCGCCGGGCACGATCGTGTGCGCGGCGACGCCGCAGTAATGGCCGAGCAGCGGCACGAGCGGCAAGCCGGTCGACAGGTCGTCGAGCACCGGCGCGCTCGCGTAGAGCGGCAGCGGCGTCGAACGCTCGCGCAGCATCAGCAGGCCCGTCACGTGATCGATCTGCGCGTCGCACAGCACGACGGCGGCGATGCCGCTGTCGCGGATCGCGCGCGCCGGTTGCAGGTCCGGCGCCGCGCGCAACTGGGAAAGAATGTCGGGCGACGCATTGACGAGGACCCAGTCGACGCCGTCGTCGCTGACCGCGATCGACGACTGCGTGCGCGACAGCACGTGGCCGCTTCCGCTGCGCGCACGACGGCAGTTCGCGCAATTGCAGTTCCATTGCGGCAGCCCGCCGCCGGCTCCCGAGCCGAGTATCTTGATCTTCATGGGCGTCAGCTCCCGAGGCCGCCCGCGCCGACCACGGCGAAGCGGGCGGCACGCACGGCGATCAGCGGTTGGCGATGTACATCGTGATTTCGAAGCCGAAGCGCAGGTCGGTGTAAGACGGTGTCGTCCACTGCATGGTGTGTCTCCTGTTGAGTTGATGAGTTGATGCGTTGCCGGATGAATCGAACGACCGCGGCAAGCGAGCGGTCGATTTCTATTCAGCAAGGAGCGTGCCGAACGCGTATTGCGGCGGCGCGGCGGCGGTAGACGGCCGCCATCCGGGCATCGAGGCGGAATCCTTACGAATAGCCGACACGATCCGCGCGAATGCGGTCCGCCACCCCGGCGGCACGATGTCCGCGAGTGGTCACAAGTGTTGAATCGTTGAACACCGGTGTTGCAAGTTGACACACCGGCTGTGACAGGTCGCGCACCGCGCGACGGCCGCGCGCGTCAGTCTTCGTCGGACGACGGCTGGCGTCCCGCGTCGGCGGCCGGCATCTTCCGGTAGATCGTGTTGCGCGAGACGCCGAGCGCGCGCGCCGCGGCGGACACGTTGCCGCCATGACGCGCGAGCGCGGCGGCGATCGCGGAGGCGGCGACGTCCTGCAGGCGCGCGTCGGCGGGCGGCAACGCGTCCGCGACGCAAGGGCCGGCGCTCGCCGCGGCAGGCGAATCGGGCGCCGCCTGCCCTGCGTGCCCGACGTGCGCATCGCCGCGCCGCAGGTCGTCGAAGAAGTCGTCGGGCAGGTGCTCGCGCCGGATTTCGCCGTCGTCGTCGACCATCGCGGCCGCCGTGCGCAGCAGGTTGCCGAGCTGGCGGAAGTTGCCCGGCCACGTGCACCGCACGAACAACTCCATCACGTCCGGCGCCACCGACAGCGGCGGCCGGCCCGGGCCCGCGAACGCTTCGCGCTGCAGCATCTTCTGCACGACGACCGCGAGATCCGTGCGGTCGCGCAACGGCGGCAGGCGCACCACGAGGCCGTTCAGCCGGTAGTAGAGATCCTCGCGGAAACGGTTCTGCGCGATCATCTCGCGCAAGTCGCGGTGCGTCGCGCAGATGATCGCGATGTCGACGGCGATCGTCTTCGTCGACCCGAGCGGGTTGACGAGGCGCTCCTGCAGCACGCGCAGCAGCCGCACCTGCAGCGGATACGGCATGTCGCCGATCTCGTCGAGGAACAGCGTGCCGCCGTTCGCCTGCAGCAGCTTGCCGATCGCCCCCTTGCGGCGCGCGCCGGTGAACGCGCCCTCCTCGTAGCCGAACAGCTCGGACTCGATCAGCGTCTCCGGAATCGACGCACAGTTGACCGCGACGAACGGCGCGTCGCGGCGCGGCGAGTCGTTGTGGATCGCCTGCGCGAGCAGTTCCTTGCCGGTGCCGGTCTCGCCGGTGATCAGGATCGGGATGTCCTTGCCGATCACCTTGCGCACCTTCGCGATCACGCTGGCGACCTGCGCATCGCCGGTGTCGAGATAGTTGAGCCGCGACAGGCCGGCCGACGTGCCCGCCGCCGGCGCGGGCACCGCGTTCGCGCGCGCGGCCGGCGCGCCCGCGTCGTGGACGTCCGTCGGCCGGCTGCCTTCGGCGAGCGTCGCGCGGCGGAAGTGCACGCGCGCGCAGACCACCGCGCCGTTGCCGAGATTGAGCATCAGGTGCCGGTCGGTGCTCGCGCGCATGCGGTCGATCAGCTGGGCGCTGGTGACGTCGAACAGCGACGACAGCGTGTGCGCGCGCAGCGCGGCGAGCGGCATGCCGAGCTGGAACTGCGCGCTGCGATTGGCCGACAGGAAGCGGCCATCGGCGGTGAACGCGACGATCCCCTCCATCAGCGTGCCGAGAAATTCGGGGCGGCCATGGAACGACACCTGCAGCGTTTCCTGAAAGGTCGTCGTAAACAGGTGATTCTCGATCATCTGCACCGACATCTTCGCGAGCGCCATCGTGTGCTGGTGATAGCTGCGGTGGTCGCCCGTCACGTCGAGCACGCCGATCGCGTCGCCGTACGGATCGAGGATCGGCACGCTCGAACAGGTCAGGAAGCGGTTCGCGGCCAGGAAGTGCTGGTCGCCGTGGACGACCATCGGGCACAGCTCGGCCAGCGCCGTGCCGATCGCGTTGGTGCCTTGCCGGTTCTCCGCCCAGTTCGCGCCCGGGCGCAGCGCGACCTTCTCCGCGCGGCGCAGGAAATCGTCGTCGCCGATCGAATGCAGGATCAGCCCTTCCGCATCGGTCAGCACGATCATGCTCTGCGTGTTGACGATCTGCTCGTGCAGCGTCTCCATCACCGGCATCGCGTGTACGCACAGCACCCGGCTCTGCTCGCGCTTGAGCACCAGCGCCGCGTTCGACAGCACGTCGTAGTCGGGCCGCGCCGATACCTGCAGGCCGAACGTCTCCGAGCGCTCATGGGCCTTCTGGATCGACGGCGCGGGCCAGCCGGCGGGATGCGCGGCCCGTGACCCGGCCGCCTGCTCTACGTCATCGCGCATTGTCTCCTCCGGGGGATCCTTCCGGTCAACTGCCGGACTCTTTGCCGTCACTGCAAGCAAGCATCGGGCCACGCTGGCGCCACGCAACGAAACTGAAAGGACGATGTAATGAATCGACCGGGCGCAGCGGCGGCGTGTCGCGTCAGGCGACGGCCTGCCTTCGTGATACCGTGATTTCCCGACGCGTGACTACCCGTGCGAATCCGGATCTTCGCGGCGGGCGCGCTTCTGGCGCGCTTCTCGCTTTGTCGCAGGGCAGGCCCGGCCACCGTCCGGCCGCCGAAAGTTCCCCCTTCCGAACCCTATCGACAGACATGACGCGTCGCCCGACTCGATCCACGCCATCGCTCGCGCCGCGGGCCTTGCCCGATACGCCGGCGTCACCGGCCCCGCCCGTACACAGGCGCCTGCACCGCGACGCGCAATCGATCGCCTTCGCCGTGGCCGGCGCCGCGCAGGGCCATCCGGTCGTCGTGCTGCACGGCGGGCCCGGCAGCGGCAGCCAGGCCGGCATCCTGCGGCTGTTCGACCTCACCCGCGTGCGCGTCGTGCTCGTCGATCAGCGCGGCGCGGGCGCGTCGGGGCCGCGCGGCGGCACGCGCCACAACGACACCGCGCGGCTGATCGCGGATCTGGAGGCGGTGCGCGAGCAGCTCGGCATCGCCCGCTGGGGCGTCGTCGGCGGCTCGTGGGGCGCCGCGCTCGCGCTCGCGTATGCGGGCACGCATCCGGCGCGGGTGACGGGCGTCGTGCTGCGCGGGCTGTTCCTGACGTCGCCACGCGAAGTCCGCGGGCTCTTCATGACTTCCCGCACGCGTGCGCCGCGCGAATGGCGGCGCCTGCATGCAGCGGCCGGCGGCGGCCGGCCGGATCACCTGCTGTCACGCTGCGCTGCCGGGCTGCGCCCCGGCGCGAACACAGCCCGCCAGCGCGCAGTGGCGCTCGCGTGGCACGCATACGAAAGCGCGATCCTCGCATCGGCACGCACGCGCCGCTCGCCCGTGCATGCGGTCCGTTCGAACCAGACCGTCGGCCGTCTGATCGACAAATACCGGGTCCAGGCGCACTACCTGCAACACGACTGCTGGCTCGGCGAGCGCCGCGTGCTCGCGCTCGCGCGACGGGCCGCACAGGCGCGCGTGCCGCTGTTCGCCGCGCACGGGATGCACGATCCCGTTTGCCCGGTCGGCAACGTCGAACGCCTCGCGCGGGCCGCACCCGAAGCGGAAATCGAACGCGTGCAGGCCGGGCATCTCGCAAGCGACCCGGCATTGGCGCGCAGCGTCGCACGCGCCGTCAATGCGATGTTCGCGACGGTGCCGCTCACGTAACGGCCCCGCACTCGCTCGTGTCATGACGCGACGACACATGCAAGCGCGCCACACACGGCCACGCGCCGCTCAATCCCACGCATAGCGCACGCCGACCCACGCACCGCGCGGCGCGCCCGGCCCGACGAACTGCTCATTCACCGGATGGGCGCCGTCGAACGTATGGTTCGGCCCGTTGAAGAAATTCTGGCCGAGTGCGCCGAAGCTCGCGTAGCGCTTGTCGAGCAGGTTCGTCACGCTCGCGAACACCTCGAACCGCTTCGTGATCCGGTAACGCATGTCGAGATCGACCAGCACGTAGCCCGCGATCCGGCCGTTCACGTCCCCGTTGTTCTCGTCGCCGCGTGCGTACACGCCGCCGCGCCAGGTCACGTTCGCGCCGATGTCCCACGCGGGCGTCGCCGCGTAGTCGAGCCGCAGTTTCACCGTATGCGCGGGAATGCCGGGGATGCGGTCGCCCGGCTTGACGGTCACGTTGCCGTTCGCGTCGGCCGCCGAATTCGCCGGGCTGTGTTCGGTCCACGACGAGCGGTAGGTCGCGTCGACATAGCTGTACGACAGCCCGACACCGAGCGGGCCGACCCGCGTGCGGCCAGCGAGCTCGATACCCTGCCGCCGCGTATCGCCGACGTTGCGGAAGTAGCCCTGCGCGCTGGCCGGGCTGCTGATGAACTGGATATCGTCGGTCAGCGTCGTGCGATAGGCGGCGGCGCTCCAGGTCGTCGCCCCGCCGATGCGGCCGCGCATGCCGGCCTCGAACGTCTTCGAGATCACCGGTTTGAGCGCCGGGTCGGCGATGAAGTCGTTCGGCAGCGAACACGGCGCGGCCGGGTCCGCGCACGCGAGCTCGATCGCGGTCGGCGAACGCATGCCTTCGTTGTACGTCGCATAGGTGGTGAAGCCCGGCACCGGGTTCCAGTTGAGCCCGACGGCCGGGTTGAAGCGCGAGAACACATGGCTGCCGTCGAGCAGCGGCTGCACGCCGCTCTCGTCGCCGATCCGCGCTTTCGACCAATCGTAGCGGCCCGACAGCGTCAGCGTCCAGTGCGGCGTCAGCGACAGCGCATCGCTCAGGTACACACCGACGTTCGCATTGCGCGTCTTCGCGCTGGTCTGCGGAACGAAATCGCCGATGCCGATCGCCGCGCGCGCATCGGTAAACGATGCGTCCTGCGACGACGCGACGTAGCTCGAATTCGCGACATCGGCCGAGACGCCCGCGACCAGCCGGTTCGCCATCCCGCCGAGCTTGCCGAGCAGCGTGAGCTGCACGCTGCCGCCGTAGCTGTCGGTGACGATCGTCGATTGCGCATTGCTGCCCTGCACCGTGTCGACCGTGCCGTCCTCGTCCACCGATCCGTAGTCCGTATTGTTGTTGCTGCTCGTGTTGGTGTTGCGCAGGTGCCGGTAGTACGCGTTGCCGCTCAGCTCGACGTGTTCGCCGAAAAATCGCTCGCCCGACAGCGTCAGGTAGCCGGCGCTGTTGCGGTTCCGGTCCGGATACGTATACGCCTGCTTCCGGTTGTCGAGGAACGAGCGCGGGATCGTCTGGGTGCCGGACAGCGTGTTGTCCGCGCCGCCCGCGGCAATCGACAGCGTCGTGTCCGCATCAGTGTAGCGCAGCTTGCCGAACGCCTGCCGCACGCGGCTCGCGTTATGGTCGGCCCAGCCGCCGTCGTTCGCGACGTTCGCGGTCGCGTAGTAGTCGAGGTTCGAGCCGATCGTGCCGCCCTGCTCGACGCTGGCGGTCTTGCGGCCCCATGAGCCGCCCGACACCTCCGCTTCGCCGCCCGGGTTCGACCTGCCGTTCTTCGTCGTGATCGCGAGCGCACCGCCGAGCGTGTTGAGCCCGTACACCGGGTTGGAGCCCGGAATCAGCTGCACGCGGTCGATCGCCTGCGTGGGCAGGATGTCCCAGTTCACGACGTCGCCGAACGGCTCGTTCACGCGCACGCCGTCGACGAACACCGACAACCCCTGCGGCGTGCCGAGCAGCGGCGACGCGGTGAAGCCGCGATAGTTGACGTCCGCCTGATACGGGTTGCCCTGCGCGTCCGAGATCGTCACGCTCGGCAGGTTCGCCGCGAAGAAATCGGTGAGCGTCGCGCGGTGCTGCGCGTCGAGCTCCGTCGCACGCACGCTCTGCACGTTCGCCGGCACTTTCGACAGCGGCGTGCCGATCCCGGGCAGCGGCGTCGTGCCGACGACGACCACCGCGGGCAGCACGATGGCCGGCGGCTCGGCCGGCGCGATCGCGCCGCCGTCGGGCTGCTGCTGCGCGCGCACGCTGCCGGGCGGCAGGCCGAACAGCGCCAACGTGCCAACGGTCACGCCAACGCATCGCGCACGCCGGCCACGCCGCATCGCGCCGTACCATCCGGCGGCCTTTGGTCTCCTGATCATTCCGTTGTCTCCGCACTTGTATTTCGCCGGGCCGTGCGATGCACCGCGCGGCGACGGGTTGTCGCGACACCGGCGTGCGAGAACCGTGCCAGCGCCGCGAGCACGAGCAGCGCGCGCTGCGCCGCACATCGCTTCGGAACGGCACGCGTGCGACCGATTCGCCGCTGTCCCGCGGACTGCACCACCTGTCATGTTTGGCAACACTTCGCGCGCGCCGGTGTACCTGAATGCAACACCTGCGTCGACGTCATGACGCGCACCGTCGCTCGGCGCATCACCCGCGATGCGTCCGCGTGCCGCGCCGCACCGGCTTCCGGCCGCGATGGCATGCGACTTGCGTAACGGGCAGTGCACTCGGCCCGGAAACCCCAACCGTGCCGGCGCGACGCAACGTTCGCGGCGGTGCGACCACAATGACCCAGGAGACAACCATGAAGAAACTCTCGGCTTCAGCGAGCCGGCTGGCGACGATCGGCATCGCGGTGGCGGCCGCCGTCGCGCTGAACCCCGGCCTCGTCGAAGCGGCCGCGGATTACCCGGCCGTGACCTACCAGCGCCTGACCGATGCACACGGCGACCCGGGCTGGCTGACCTACTACCGCACCTACGACGGCCGCTCGCATTCGCCGCTCAAGCAGATCGACACGTCGAACGCGAAGGATCTCAAGCAGGTGTGGGCGTACAAGTTCCCCGCCGACCTGAAGCAGGGCTTCGAGGCCACGCCGATCGTCAACGGCAACTACCTGTTCGTGACGACGCCGAAGGACAACGTCTACGCGTTCGATGCAAAGACCGGCAAGCAGCTGTGGAAATACGAGCCGAAGCTCGGCGCGGCCTCGTTCAAGACCGCGTGCTGCGACGTCGTCAACCGCGGCGTCGCGCTGTACGGCAAGAACGTCTACATCGCGATGCTGAACGGCGAAATCGCGGCGCTCGACGCGCAGACCGGCACGCTCGTGTGGAAGAAGCAGATGTTCGAGCCGGGCCTCGGCTACGCGTTCTCGCTCGCGCCGCTCGCGATCGACGGCGCGATCGTCGTCGGCACGTCCGGCGGCGAATATGGGATTCGCGGCTACATCGCCGCGCTGAATCCGGAGGACGGCTCGCAGGTCTGGAAACGCTACACGATCCCCGCCGCCGGCGAAAAGGGCGCGGAAACCTGGCCCGACGGCATGCAGAGCCATGGCGGCGGCGCCGCGTGGCTCACCGGCACCTACGACGCCGCGTCGCGCACGCTGTACTGGGGGGTCGGCAACCCCGGCCCGTGGCTCGCGGCGCTGCGCCCCGGCGACAACCTGTATTCCGACTCGCTGCTCGCGCTCGATGCGAAGAGCGGCAACCTGAAGTGGCACTACCAGTACACGAACAACGACACGTGGGACTACGACGGCGTGAACGCGGCCGTCCTCGCGGACATCAAGTACAAGGGCAAGGACTACGACGCGATCATCCACGCCGACCGCAACGGCTTCTTCCACGCGATCGACCGCACGACCGGCAAGCTGATCTACGCGACGCCGTTCGTGAAGGCGCTGTCGGTCACCGGCTACACGGACGACGGCAAGCCGATCCAGGACGCATCGAAGTTCCCGAAGGCCGGCACGACGATCGAAACGTGCCCGAGCTTCCTCGGCGGCAAGAACTGGTGGTCGATCTCGTACGACCAGGAACGCAACATCGCGGTCGTGCCGGCGCTGCATGCGTGCATGAGCCTGACCGGCAAGTCGGTCAGCTACATGGAAGGCCTGCCGTATCTCGGCGAAGGCTTCGAGATCAAGCCCGAGCCGGGCAGCGAAGGCTACGGCGAACTGACGGCCATCGATGTGAACACCGGCAAGAAGCTGTGGAGCCACTGGTCGAAGAAGCCGTGGAACGGCGGCGTCGCGACCACCGCGAGCGGCCTCGCGTTCAGCGGCTCGCTCGACGGCCACCTGTACGCGTTCGACACGGCGACCGGCAAGGTGCTGTGGGAAAGCCCGCAACTGGCGAGCGGCATCATCTCGCAGCCGTCGGTGTATGAAGTCGACGGCAAGGAGTATGTCGCGGTGCTCGCCGGCTACGGCGGCGCGAACCCGATCTGGGGCGGCCCGATGGCCGACATCGCGAAGGACGTTCCGCGCGGCGGCACGCTCTACGTGTTCGCGCTCAACTGACCCGGCGCCACGCCCGAGTCGCGCCCGCATGCGCCCGATGCGGGCGCGACGCCCCACCCGCTTCAACCGGACACCGACCATGAATACTCGCCTCACTTCCGTTACCGTCGCCAGTCTGCTCGCCGTGGGCGTGGTGCTGACACCGGCAACCGCATCGGCCGGCGTGCGCGTCTGCACGCTGCCCGGCAGCCCCACCACGGCGCTCGATCGCTCCGTCGCGCGCGAAGTGTTCCGCACCGCGGGCATCGCCGCGACCTTCAACACACGCGGCGTCGACGACAACGGCGACGACGACGGCATCTCCGCCAGCGAGCTGACGAAATCGCTCGAACGCGACTGCGACGTGATCGCCGGCTTCCCGCGCTCCGCGATCGCCGATGCGTCGGGATCGAAGATGACGTTCTCGCAAGGCTATCTGCGCTCCGGCTACGTCAGCGTGTCGCTGCGCGATGCGCCCGCGCCGTCCGGCGCGAAGGAAACGATCGCGGCCACCTACGGCAGCCCGTCGCAACTGATCGCCGCGCAGCAGACGAACGCCCGCTTCGACCTCGAGAACACGAGCGAGAAAACGATCGGTGCGCTCGCCGCGGGCCGTGCGCAGCGCGCGATCGTCTGGTATCCGAGCGTCGTCGCATACGAGCGTGCGCACCCGAAACAACGGTTCCAGGTGGCGGCGACGTCGTCGCCGTACTCCGACTGGCAACTGTCGTTCGCGTTCGGGCCAGGCAAGGACGCGCTGCAACAGCGCATCGACGCCACGCTGTCGCAACTGAGCGGCAACGGCCGCCTCGCGTCGCTCACGCGCGGCTGGACGCTGCCCGACGGCATCGCGCAAGCCGCCGCCTCGCGCGTGCCCGGCCGGTTTCTCGACGGCGCGATCGCGTCCGCGCAGCGGCCCGGCTTCGTCAAGGTGTCGACGAGCGAAGGCGGCGGCGTCCCGTCGTTCGACCAGGCTCAGGTGCAGCATGGCAAGAAGCTCTACGGCGATGCGTGCGCGAAATGCCACGGCGACCAGCTCGAGGGCAATACCGCGCCCGCGCTGAGCGGGGAATCGTTCGCGCCCGAAGGCAAGTCGCACATCACGGTCGGCGGCATCTTCCTGTACATGTCGAGCAACATGCCGGCCGATCGCCCCGGCAAGATGTCCGCGCAGGAATACGAGGATCTGATGGCGTTCCTGCTTTATTCGAACGGCTACGACGCGTCGAAGAACAAGCTGACCGCCGAGATCGCGAATGCGTCGAAGGCGCCGCTGATCGCCGGGCCGCGCAAGTAACCGCTCCACCCTCTTTCGTTTCGATCGACCGCCGTGCCGGGCAGCTTGCCCGGCGCGCGGGCCGGGCTTTTTCCGTTCATTTCATTCAGGACCGCATCATGATCTCCCGTCATCGCAGAACCTTCTTCGTGCAGGCCGCCGGCCTGTGCGCCGCGCTCGCGGCCGGCACGCGCGCATTCGCCGCCGCCCCGCCCGTCGACGAAAACGACGCGGCGGCGAAGACGCTCGGCTACCGCGCCAAGGCGACGACCGTCGACGCCGGCAAGTTCCCGAAGTACCAGGCCGGCCAGACGTGCTCGAACTGCCGCTTCTACAAGGCCGCCGCGGGCGAATCCTCCGGCACGTGCCCGATGTTCGCGGGCAAGACGGTTGCCGCGGAAGGCTGGTGCAACGTCTATGCCAAGCTCGCTTGACGCCGGGCCCGCACGCGAACGCGACGGCGCGCCGTCGCCGTGTCGCGGCGCCCACGCCGACCGCGCCGCGCATCTGCATGCGCTGATCGCGCTGGGCATCGATCGCGGCTACGTGACGCACGGTGAAATCGCCGATGCGCTGCCCGACGACGCGACCGACGGCGCGGATGCGGACGCCGCCGCGTCGATGCTGCGCGAGCTCGGCATCGACGTGCGCGAGCATACCGGCGCGCATACCGCATGGACGCTCGATCGTCATTTCGCGCAAGTGACGGAAGTCGCGTCGCCGCTCGCCGACGCATCGACGCCGCTCCCGGCCGACGATCTGCTCGCGGGCCACACCAACGATCCGATCCGGCTCTATCTGCGGGAAATGAGCGCGACGCCGCTGCTCGAACGCGACGAAGAGATCGCGCTCGCGCTGCGTCTGGAAAGCGGCCGCGCGGCGTGCATCGACGCGTTGAGCCGCGATCCGGCGGCACTCGCCGCCGTCGCGGCGCTCGCGGATGACATTCGTGCCGGCAAGGTGGCGGCGTCGGTTTACGTGACGGGGTTCGCCGGCGATGCCGAATCGCCTGCAAGTGCACCGGCGACGTTGCCCGACGCTCCGGCCATCGAATCACCGGCGCCCAACGACGACGCCGATCTTTCTCTCGACAGCCCGGCGTGGCGCGATACGGTCGTCGACGCGCTCGAACGTGTCGGTGCGCTGGCGCCCGCGATGCAGCGTGCATTGCATGCCGACGGTTTCGCGTCGGCCGCTTACCGGACGCTGCTGCGCGAGGCTACGGCGTCGACCGGCCGCATCCGCTTCACCTCGCGCGCGATCGAACGGATCGGGCAAGCGAACGGCGAGCGTGCGACTCGGGCACGTACGTTCGAACAACGACTCGTCGATACGCTGGCCGCCGCGGGCATACGTGCCGAATCCGCGCGCCACGACCTCTTCACGCCGTGCGACGACGTACGCGCATGGCTACACGCCTGCCGCGCCGCGCACCCTGACTGCGCCGCCGCGCTCGCCCGCCACGCGCCGGCGCTGATCGACGCGCGCGGCGCGCTCGCTCGCCTCTCCGGCCAGTCTGCGCTGCCGCTCCACATCGCGATCGCGCTCGATGCGCGGCTCGCGCGTATCGAGCGGGCGATGCAACCCGCGAGAACGAAGCTGTTCCAGAGCAATCTGCGGCTCGTCGTGTCGGTCGCCAAACGCTATGCCGATCGTGGCCTGCCGTTCTCCGATCTGATCCAGGAAGGCAATATCGGCCTGATGAAGGCCGTCGATCGCTACGATCACCGGCGCGGCTTCAAATTCTCGACGTATGCGACGTGGTGGATCCGGCAGGCGATCACGCACGCGCTGGCCGATCTGGGCCGCACGATACGCGTGCCCGCGCATACGGTCGATACACTGAACAAACTGTCGCGGCTCGCGCGACTCCATCGGCAACGCACCGGCGACGTCGCCGACGCGCGGGCGCTCTCCACGCAGATGCGGCTGCCGGTCGACAAGGTGCGCGAGCTGATGAGCATCGTGCGCGAGCCGATCTCCGCCGACCTGCCGGTTTCGCCCGATCACGACCTCACGTTGTGCGACGTCACGATCGACCCCGACGCGCCGACGCCGGAAGAAGCCGCGAGCGCCGGTCAGTTGCGTGCGGCGGTTGCCGAGCTGATCGACAGCCTCCCGGTACGCGAGGCGTGGATTCTTCGCCTGAGGTACGGCATCGATGTCGACAACGAATATTCGCTGCGCGAGATCGGCCGGCAACTGAACCTGTCGGCCGAGCGCGTTCGTCAGCTCGAGGTATCGGCGCTCGAACGCATCCGGCAATTCAGGCACGCACCGGCGCTTCGCTCGCTGCTCGCCTGACGCGGCGGTGCCGCGCGACCATCTGCCGGCTCGCCCCAACTGCTCAGGACTGCAACACGACCTGCTGCATTTCTGAACGCCACACGGCATCGCGCGACCGTCCGCGATACAGCGCGACCAATCAGGTCGAGCACCACACGCCCGGCCGTCGCGACTTTCGCCGCCAGCGCATACCAGTCGCGCAACTGGCATGCATGTTGCGTTTTCCCGAGCGCCGTCAGGAATCACATGAACGCATGGAGACACGCTTGTCCAAGATCGAATCGGTTCTTCACGAAACCCGTCAGTTCGCGCCGCCCGCGGCGCTCGAGAAGACGGCGACCATTTCCGGCATGCCGGCCTACCGCGCGCTCGTCGCCGAGGCCGAGCAGGATTACGAAGGCTTCTGGGCGCGCCTCGCGCGCGAAGGCCTTACGTGGCACAAGCCGTTCACCAAGGTGCTCGACGAGCGCAACGCGCCGTTCTACACATGGTTCGACGACGGCGAGCTGAACGCGTCGTACAACTGCCTCGACCGCCACGTCGAAGCCGGCAACGGCGAGCGCGTCGCGGTGATCTTCGAGGCCGACGACGGCACCGTCACCCGCGTCACCTATGCCGATCTCCTCGCGCGCGTGTCGCGCTTCGCCAATGCGCTGAAGAAACGCGGGATCGGCAAGGGCGATCGCGTCGTCATCTACATTCCGATGTCGATCGAAGGCATCGTCGCGATGCAGGCCTGCGCGCGCATCGGCGCGACCCACTCGGTCGTGTTCGGTGGCTTCTCCGCGAAATCGCTGAACGAGCGGCTCGTCGACGTCGGCGCGGTCGCGCTGATCACCGCCGACGAACAGGCGCGCGGCGGCAAGACGCTGCCGCTCAAGAGCATCGCCGACGAGGCGATCGCGCTGGGCGGCTGCGAAGCGGTCAAAAGCGTGATCGTCTATCGCCGCACCGGCGGCAAGATCGACTGGCATGCGGAGCGCGACCTATGGATGCATGAGCTGACCGAC
>NZ_BBSK01000071.1:0-24503 GCF_001319805.1 Burkholderia sp. E168m22 | reverse complement strand
CGCGATGATCCGCACGATCTGGGGCGACCCGGAGCGTTTCAAGAAAAGCTATTACCCGGAAGAACTCGGCGGCACGCTCTATCTGGCCGGCGACGGCACCGTGCGCGACAAGGAGACCGGCTACTTCACGATCATGGGCCGGATCGACGACGTGCTGAACGTGTCGGGCCACCGGCTGGGCACGATGGAGATCGAGTCGGCGCTGGTGTCGCATGAACTGGTGGCCGAGGCGGCGGTGGTCGGCCGTCCGGACGACACGACCGGCGAAGCGGTGGTCGCATTCGTCGTGCTGAAGCGCTCGCGCCCGGAAGGCGACGAAGCGGCGGCGCTCGCGAAGACGCTGCGCGACTGGGTCGGCAAGCAGATCGGGCCGATCGCGAAGCCGAAGGACATCCGCTTCGGCGACAACCTGCCGAAGACCCGCTCGGGCAAGATCATGCGGCGCCTGTTGCGCTCGCTCGCGAAGGGCGAGGCGATCACGCAGGATACGTCTACGCTCGAGAATCCGGCCATCCTCGAGCAGTTGAACCGCTCGATGTAACGCCGCCCGCCACGGCGGGCGGACCGCTTCACCACGGCGCCGCAGCACGGCCGCCTGCCCGCCTCTCACACCGGGCGCGCAGCCGCGTTGCAGCGCCGTCGACAAGCATCGCCGTGCGGTCCCCGACGGCACGGCATGCAGGCGGCTCGTAACGCTTCCGCCATTGCATTGTTAATTAGTCGTACGTATTACAACACTCACAAAACGGAGACAGACGATGAAGAGCAGGACATGGACGATGTGCGCGGCGCTGCTCGGCGCGGCCGCCAGCACGAGCAGCTTCGCGCAGAGCAGCGTCACGCTGTACGGCGATCTCGACGCCGCATTGCTCTATACGAACCGATCGCTCGATTCGGCCACCGGCGGCAACGCCGGACGCCAGTTCGCGCTAACGGACACGGGCATGACGCCGACCAACTTCGGCATCACGGGCACCGAGGATCTCGGCGGCGGGCTGCACGCGAGATTCAAGCTGGAAAGCGGCTTCAACATCACGGACGGCGCGTTCGGCCATTCGAACGGCAACTTCTTCGGCCGCCAGGCGTGGGTCGGGATCGACGGCGGCTTCGGCGAAACGAAGGTCGGCCTGCAGTTCTCGCCGTTCGTGCTGGCGATCCTCGGATCGGACCCGCGCAACGTCTCGCACTTCGGCGCCGCGCTGGTGCCGTATGTGGACAACGTGCTCGTCACCGGCCTCTTCAACCCGAACGCGATTTCGTATACGAGCCCGACGATCGCCGGACTGACGGCCAGCGCGATGTTCGGCTTCGGCGGCAAGGCCGGCGACTTCCAGGCGGGGCGCCAGTATTCCGGCAGCCTCACCTATACGAACGGCGGTTTCATGCTCAACGCGGCGCTCTACGACGGCAACGGCGGCACGTCGCCGACGCCGGTTGCGAGCACGGTCGCGTTCGTCGGCCGCACGATCGGCGCCGGCTACACGTTCGGGCCGGTGACCGGCAAGGCATCGTTCACGAGCTACAAGGTCGCCGGCTCGTTCAGCAACAACGTGTATAGCGCCGGCCTCGACTATCGCGTCACGCCGGCCCTCGACCTGAACACCGGCGCGTGGTACACGACCGACCGCAACGATTCGCACAATCATTCGCTGCTGGCCGCGATCGGCGCCGACTACAGCCTGTCGAAGCGAACCGGGCTGTATGCGCAGGTCGGCGTGGTCAACAACCACGGCGCGATGAATACCGGCCTCGGCATCACCGGCGGCGCGCTGTACGGGTTGCCGGGCACGACGGTCGGCGTCAATGCCGGCATCCACCACGTGTTCTGACGCAGCGCCTGCGGACGGGCGGCCGCGACAGGCCGCCCGTCCGGCTCCGCATCGCCGCGCAGCCGCCCCGGAAACGTCGCGCAAACGTGGTGCGAACGCGCCCTTGCCCGGCGCCGCTCCGGCCCTCCGGCACGCGGATCTCGATGTTTACCCGACCTCAAGTCCGCGGCCGTGCGGCCGTCAAGTCAGGAACGCACGCCCAACATCCGCCGGGAACCCGACGCGCGTGCCCTCAAGGAGACCCACCAACGTGAACTTCTTCGGAATCGGCCGCGGCCGCCGTTCATCGCGCGCGCTCGTCGGCGACATCGCCGAGCAGGCCGGCAAGCTCGGCATCGAGATCTGCGACGTGTCGGGCCACGTCGAGGAAGTCGCGGCGCGTGTCGCCCGGCAGGCGGAGGTGTGCCACACGCTGCGCGAATCGGCCGCCCTCACGCTGCGCGGCAACCACCGGATCGCCGAGGCCGCGCAGCAGGTGCGCGACGTCAGCGCCAATGCGTCGAATGCGGTGCAGCAGTCGCAGCAGACGATCGAGGCATCGCTCGCGGACATTCACGGCCTTGTCGAGGGCGTCACCACGATCAGCGACCAGATGGGCGCGCTGCGCGATGCGCTCGACCACGTGCGGACCGTCTCCGAGGAGATCTCCGTCATCGCGCGCCAGACCCACCTGCTCGCGCTGAACGCCGCGATCGAGGCCGCGCGCGCCGGCGAGTCGGGTCGCAGCTTCGCGGTCGTCGCGGCCGAGGTCAAGAACCTGTCCGCGAAGACCGGGCAGGCAACGGCCCAGATCGAGACGACGCTCGCACGGCTCGCCGAGCAGACCGAGCACCTGCTCGCGGAAGGCACCGACAATGCCGCCCGCGCGCATCGCGTGCGCGAGGGCACGCGCACGATCGGCGAGGTCGTGCACGCGACCGGCCACGCGATCACCGAGCTGGCCGGCGAGGCCGAACAGATCGCGTCGCTGACGGACGAGATCGAGGCGCAGTGCCACCGTCTCGACGAGCAGGTGGGCGAGATGGCATCCGGCGTCGAGAACTCGGCCGACAATTTCTCGCAGGCCAAGGACCGGCTCGGCAATCTGCTCTCCGTCTCCGAGACGCTGATCGAGCTCACCGCCGCGACCGGCATCGAATCGCCCGACACGCGCCTGATCGACACCGCGCGAAGCACGGCCGCCGCAATCAGCAAACTCTTCGAGGACGCGGTCGGCCGCGGCGACATCACGCTCGACGCGCTCTTCGACACGCACTACGAACCGATTCCCGGCACCGACCCGCAGCAGTTCATGACGCGCTTCACGGCGTTTACCGATCGCGTGCTGCCCGCCATCCAGGAGCCGGTGCTCGACGTCGACGCACGCGTCGTCTATTGCGCGAGCTTCGACCGGCAGTGCTACCTGCCGACCCACAACCGCAAGTTCTCGCTGCCTCAGCGCTCGGACGCCGCGTGGAATGCGGCAAATTGCCGGAACCGCCGGATCTACACGGACCGCACGGCGCGCATGTCCGTGGCGCATGACAAGCCGTTCCTGTTGCAGACCTATCGGCGCGACATGGGCAACGGCCAGTTCGCGCTGATGAAGGACGTGTCCGCGCCGATCGTCGTCGGCGGACGGTCATGGGGTGTACTGCGGATCGGCTACAGCGTTTGAACCGGCGCGCGCGGGCCGCGCGCCTTACTGTTCCAGCCCCACGCCCAGCGGCCGCTGGTCGCTGCGGCCGTGATCGTCGACCACCCGCACCGTATAGCTGCCGGCCGTGCGCGGCTGCCAGAACAGCGCATCGCCCGGCGCGCTGCGGCCGACGTACGCGTCGTTGACGAACCAGTACAGCGCATGCGCGCTCGCATCGGCGGTCGCGTTGAACGCGATACGCGTTTCGTCGGTGCTTTTCACGCGCATCGCATACGTACTGCCGCGCAGCGGCGACGTGATGCGCGGCGGGTCGCCTTCGACCTGCCCGGCATCGCGACACGCCGCATTCTGCGGCGGCCGCCGGCGCGGAATGCCGGCCTGCGCGAACACCTGCTGCAAATCCGACGGCCAGAACTCGAAGACTTCCGTATGCGTGCGCTTGCCGTCGTACGGCGGGCACGCGGCCTGCCCCGTCGCGTCGTCGATCACGACGGGCCGGTGCACGGTGCTCACGCGGATCGGCGACGTGCCTGGAATGAACCACGTCCAGCCCTGCTGCGGACACCACTCGTTCGGCAGGTCGCCGCTCGCGAGACAGACCCGCACGCGCTTCAGGTTCGGCGGCACCGCGCGCGGCGGCTCGACGAGCGTACGTTCCGCATTCATCGCATCGACGCCCTGAAAGAACAGCGGCGCGGCCGCATCGACACCGACGAACGCGGTATTGGTCGAATTGTCGAAGTTGCCGACCCACACGACCAGCACGTACGGGCCGAACACGCCGGCCGTCCACGCATCGCGGAACGACCATGACGTGCCGGTCTTCCAGTACACGGGCACGCTCGACGGCTGCGCGCCGCTCGTCTCGTCGGGGCGCAGGTGCTGGCGCAGCATGTCCATCGTCATGTAGCTCGCTTCGGTGCTCAGCAGGCGTCGGCCGGGCAGCGCCGGTTCGTCCGCGCGCAGCCGCAGCGGCCGGAACTCGCCGCGATTCGCGAGCATCGCGTAGAGCGCCGCGAGATCCTGCATCGTCACTTCGCCGCCGCCGAGCACGAGCGCGAGCCCGTAGTGCTGCGCGCTCGCGAGCCGGCGCACGCCGGCGTCCTGCAGGAACCGGTACAGGTCCGGCGACTTGAGCTGCGATGCGACCCACACGGCCGGCACGTTGCGGCTGCGGTTCAGCGCGTCGGTCGCCGTGATCGGCCCGAGGAAATGACCGTCGAAATTCTCCGGCGCGTAAGGGCCGAACGAAGTCGGCACGTCGCGCAGCACGGTCTGCGGATGCAGCACGCCCTGGTCGAAGCCGAGCGCATAGATGAACGGCTTGAGCGTCGAGCCCGGCGAGCGCCGCGCGAGCGTGCCATTCACCTGCCCGTCGATCGTCCGGTCGAAGAAGTTCGCGGAGCCGACCAGCGCCTTCACGCCCATGTCGCGCGTATCGACGAGGATGGCCGCTGCGTTGCGCACACCCCGCGTATCGTTGCGCGCGACGTAGCGTGAAATCTGCCGTTCGAGCGTGCGTTGCAGGTCGAGATCGAGCGTCGTCACGAGCCGCGCGCCGCCATCGCTGCCGTCATCGCGATCGCCATCGGCCGCCGTGGCGCCCGACGTCGTTCGCCACGCGCTGCGCGCGGCGAGCGCCTGGTCGACCGCATGCGGCGCATCGAACGGCAACGCGGACAGCGGCCGCATCGCGAGCGGCAACGCGAACAACGGCGCGAGCGACGCATCGCGCGGATGCTTCGTCAGCCAGCGCGCATACAGCCGGTTGCGCGACGCGGCCAGCGCGCGGTTGATCGCGTCCTGCCCGCCGCGCACGCGCCGCGCCGGGTCCTGCGGAATCACCGCGAGCGCGAGCGCTTCGGGCAGCGTCAGCGCGTCGGGCATCCGGTCGAAATAGACGACGCTCGCGGTGCCCGCGCCTTCGACGTTGCGGCCGTACGGTGCGTCGTTCAGATACGCTTCGAGAATCTGCCGCTTCGAGTAGAACAGTTCGAGTTGCACCGCACGCGCGACCTGCTCGAGCTTGCCGGCCGGCGTGCGCGTGTTCAGCTTCCACAGCGAGCGCGCGAGCTGCATCGTCAGCGTCGAGCCGCCCTGCGGATTGCCGCCGCGCACATAGGTGATCCATGCGCCGCGCAAGAGCCCGTACGGATTGAAACCCGGATGCCACCGGAACCACCGGTCCTCGTGCAGCATCACGGCTTCGACGAGCTGCGGCGACATCCGGTCGAGCGGCACCCACAGCCGGTAGCGGTCGTCCTTCGCGAGCGTCAGGCGCAGCAGCCGGCCCTGCGCGTCGGTCACCGCGACGGACGACGGTTTCCAGTCGCGCAGCGGCGGATGCGGCCACAGCCGGCACGCGGCCAGCGCGCCGAACACGAGCAACGCGCCCCCAAGCCAGTTCTGCCAGCGATGCAGCCAGCGGCCGGCGGAGTGCAGCGCGCGCCGGAGCAGGGATGCGTCAGCCACGCGCGGCCGCTCCCGGCGACGTGCAACGCGAAGGAAACCGCCTCGTCATCGCACACGCTCCACCGTCAGTGCCGTGCCGCCCGGCGCCTGCGCCTGCACGCGGCGGTCGTACATCGATTCGCCGTAGGCCGGCGGCGCAACGAAGCGGCCCGCGTTGCTCGCCTTGATCCGGTAGACGAACTCGCGCACGTCGGTCGTCGCGGTGCCGTAGATCACCACGCGATCCTCGCGGATATCGGCGAACTGCGGCTGCCACGTCGAGCCCTTCACGCCGATCGGCGAATGCCACGGCGCATCGGCCACCGGCGCCGACGCACTGCCGTCGCCGTTGCCGTCCCCCTCCTGCGTATCGGTCGCGGGGGGCGGCGCGATCACCGGATCGAAGCCGCCCGGCAGCAGGTCGACGATCGCGACGTTGCCGACGTTCGCCGAACCGGTCGCACGGATCTTCAGGTGCACGTCGATCTCCTGGCCGAGCGCGATCCTCGCGAGCGGCTTGCCGTCGGTATCCGTGTAGTCGCGCACGATCTCCAGCCCGTTCCTGATCGCCTTCGTCGACGTGCCGCGGTCGTAGCCCGACTGGCTCGCGACCCACCACGCCGGCAACGTGCTGCCGTTCACGAAGTCGACCCGCGACGCGCCGGCCGCCCACGTGCCCGAGCGCACGAGGTTCGCCTGGATCGACGATACGTCCTTCGGCGCGGCGCCCGCGCGCACTTCGTTGATCGCAAGCTGGTCGAGCTGGCCCACGTTCGATGCCGCATACGCGTCGAGCGCGAGAATCGTCATCGCCGACGACAGCGTGTTGTAGCGGTTGTCGACGAGCGGCGCGGCGAGGTTGTCCATCGCGCGCGGCGACAGCTTGCGCACGCGCTCCGGGAAGTGCTTCGCGAGCAGGTACAGCACGCTCGCGTCGCGCGTCAGCGGGTCGATGTAGTAGCCGGTCGAATAGTCGCCGTCGGACGCGCGCTTGCGTTCGAGCAATGCCTGCGGGCCCGCGATCAGCGCGGCGGCTTCCTTGTCCTGCTTGAGCAACTGATACGACGCGGCGAGCCACGCGGCCGCGAGATCATTGCGCCAGTCGTTCGGATAGGCCGCCTGCAACCGCTTCTGCACGGCCGCGAGGCTGTTGGTCGTCACGTTGCCCTGGCGCGTCAGCAGGTACACCGCGTATGCGCGCTGCCGTAGCAGATCGAGCGAGCCGAGCGAGTCGTTCGCGGCGAGCCGCTGCAAGTACGCGTTGCCCGCGTCGAGCATGTCCTTCGGCACCGCGACGCCGCGATCTCGCGCGTCGAGCAGCACGTGCATCGCATACGCGGACACGAACGGATCGGCATCGGGCGTCGCGCTCCACAGGCCGAAGCCGCCCTGCGCGTTCTGCCGGCTGCGCAGCACGCCGACGAACTGCGCGATCGCGCTCGCATTGGCCGCATCGGCGCCGGCCTCGGGCGCATGCATCGCGCTCGTCAGCGCGCGCACCGACAGCCATTTCGCCGCGAACATGCGTGGCACGGCCGCGCTCACCATCTGCTCGCTGCAAGCGTGCTCGAAGTTGACGAGATACGACGACAGCCCTTCGGACAGCACCAGCGGCGCGGTCGAGATACTCGCGTCGCGCGACGCGTATGCGTCGTACATCGACCGCAGGTTCGGCACGCCGGCCTTCTTGCCCGGGTCGAGCCGCGCGATGTCGAGCTGCGTGCGGAACGCGGCGGCCGGCCGCACCGACACGTCGACACGCTGCTGCGCGCCCTTCGCGCCGTAGCGCGCGCCGAACGACAGCGCGCCCGAGCCGAGCGTGTCGGTCACCTTCACGCGGAACAGCGCGACGCCTTCGTGCTGCGGCGCGAGCGCGACGTTCTGCGTCGCCGGCCCGATCACCTGCAACTGCGGGCCCGTCTTCAGCGTGACCGCGACCGGCACCGGCTGGTTGCCGACGCCCGTCAGGTTGTTCGCGACGCCGACGCTGACGTCGGCCTCGTCACCCGGCGCGAGCGTCGTCGGCACGTTCGGCGACAGCACGAAATCGCCGCGCACCGTCGTCGCGCCTTCGAACGTGCCGACCAGATCCGGCGACACCGACACGGCCATCACGCGCAACTTCCCGTTGAAGTAGTCGGGCACCGTGTAGCTCAGCCGCGTGTCGCCGTTCACGTCGACGATCCCCGACCAGTAGACGACCGGCTTGTCGCGCTTGCGCTTGAACGGATTCAGCTGGCGGCCGATCGCGTCGTCGGCGTCGCCGCCGGGCGCGGCCATCGCCATCAGCTTCTCGAAGTCCGGCAGGATCAGGTCGAGGATCTGCGACGTGCCGACTTCGAGCATCCGCTTGCGGAAGAAGAACTTCAGCGGATCGCCGAGCTTGTAGCGCGCGACCTGCAGGATGCCCTCGTCGACCGCGAACACGACGACCTTCGCGGGCTTCGCCGAATGCACGGTGAAGTTGACGGTATCGCCCGGCTTCACGAGCGCCGGCGCGTCGACGCTCACCGCGTTGCGGCGCGCGTCGAGGTTCACCGAGAATGGCACGACGCCGTAGCTCAGCGGGCTCATGAAGATCTCGTCCGACGACGGATCGCGGATGTACTGCACGTTGATGTAGCCGTTGCCTTCGAAGCCGGCCGGCACCGTGATGTGCTGGATAGAACTCGTCGTGTCCGCATGGAACCACGCATGTGCATACACCTTGTCGCGCTCGATCGTGATCAGGCCGCTACCCGCATACGGCGCACGGATCGCGATCTCGACCTGCTCGCCCGGCTTGAAGTCGTGCTTCGCGAGACTCACCTGAAGCTCCGCGTTGCGGTCGAGCGAACGCGTGACGTTCGCGGCGCCCGTGACCGAATACTCGATCCGGTTCACCGCCGCGCCATCCGCGCGGCGGATCACGAGCGCATAGCTGCCCGGTTTGTCGGTGCGCAGCGCGTAGTCGAGCCCGGCTGCGGGAATCGACAGCGGCTTCTCGTCGACCGGCACTTCCTTCAGCCGCGAATCGTACTTGTATGCACCGGAATCCTGCTTGGTCAGCACCGACACGTAACGCTGCTCGACGAGCTGCGCGCGCAGGTCCTTCACGTCGATCGCCTTCGCGCGGGGGTCGATCGCGACGAGCCGCACCGTGCGCGGGCTGCCGCGCTTCACGTAGCCGAGATCGTCGACCGACTTGTAGCCGACGAGCCAGTCGTTGTTCGACACGAGCGTCTGCGCGTTCGCGGCGACGTTGCGCCCGCCTTCCGCTTCGTATGCCTTCGCCTGGAAGTAGAGCTGATAGGTCGCGTCCGCGTACTTGTCGAGATCGAGATCGAACTCGGCATGGCCCTTGTCGTCGGTCGTGCCGTCCTGCAACGTGGTCGTATAGCCCTCCTTCGCGCGGCGTGCGTCGAAGAAGTGATACCCCTGCCAGCTGCGGAACGACGGCCACACGGGACGCAGCGTCAGCGTCGCCGCGACGCGGCGCTTCTCGGCCGGCGTGCCGAACAGGTTCTGCGCATCGACGAGGCCCTTCAGCCCCTTCGGCTTCACCCACCCTTCGACGACCTGCTGCGACAGCTTCGCGTCGACCTTCATCCGGTCGGGCAGGAATTCCTTCACCTGCACCGTCGTGCTGCCGATCGGCTCGGCACCCGGCTGGCCGTCCTTGACGATATACAGGTTGACCGTCCACGTTCCGGTCGGCGCCGTTTCGGCGGTCGTGTAGCCGAGCTCGGTGAAACCCGTCGCGTCGACGGTTACCGGCTTACGCTCGACGGTCATCCCGCGCGGGTCGACGATCTCCGCCTGCAGCGGCACGCCGGCCGGGCTGCGCGCCCAGTTGGCCGCGCGCACGATCAGGCCGATGTGGAACGGATCGCCGGGCCGGTACAGCCCGCGATCCGAGAACAGGTACGCGGACAATTGCCCCTGGCCCGTCGCGTTGCGCTCGCCGTCGACGTCGAAGCGCGAGAAGTCGAGCTGGCGGTCGCGGCCGGCCACCGGCAGGAACGACAGATCGGTGTCCTTCTTCACGACGTACAGCTGCGGACGCTTCTCGCGGTCGAGCCCCTTGAACGCGGGGAAATGCACGACGCCGTCGGTGCTCGTGGTCTGTGTGAACAGCGCCTGGCCGTTCACCGCGAGCACCGATACGGTTGCGCCCGCAACCGGGCGGCCCGTGCGGATCGACTGGATGAATACGTCCTGGCTGCCATCCAGCGCCTTCTTGACCAGCATCCCGAGATCGGTCACGACGATCAGGCGCGTGTCGCCGAGCGCGTTGTCGCCGTCGTCGCCGTTGCCGCTGCTGTCGCCGGAATCGGCGTTGTCGGACTGATCCTGGCTGCCGTCATCCGATGCCGAATCACTGCCCTTCGCGTCGTCGGCTTTCTTCTTCTCGGCCGCCGGATCGTACTTCGACAGATGCAGCAGGAACACGCCGCGCTTGCCGTCCTTCAGGTACTGGCCGAGGTCGATGCCTTCGTAATGCGCACGGCCGGGATCGCCGGCCGGGAACGCGCGGGTCTGCACGAAGCGCTCGACGATGTGATCCTCGCTGAACGAATACGACAGCTCGGGCCGCGCGTACGTGCCGTTGTTGAAGCTCACGAGATGCTGGATCTGGTCGGGCAGCACGCGGCCGATCTCGACCTTCATGCCCGGCAGGTTGCGCGACACGACCGACAGCCGCTTGCTGCCGCTCATCGACAGCAGCGAGCCGTCGGCCATGAAGCGCAGCAGCTTCGGATAGTCGGGCACCGTGAAGGCGTTCGTCACCGGCGCGCCGAGCCGGTAGCCGCCGGTCGATTTCAGGTCGCCCTCGAAGCGCACGACGACGCGCTCGCCCGGCGTCGCGTGGTACTTGAAGCTCTGCAGCGTCGCGAAGTCGTTCTCGGTCGGCACGACGTCGAGCGGCAGCGGCTTCGACTGCTTCAGCACCGCGTCGCTGATGTCGGCCACGTTCCATTCGTACGGCGGATCGTCGTCCGCCTGCTCGACACCCGGCTTGCGCTTCGGCAACACCCACGCCTTCGCGCGTGCGGCCAGGTCGGCGCCGCGCACGCCGTCGGAGGTTTCCGCGACGAGCACCTGCTCGGGCTCGTAGCGCTCGTTGTCGACCAGCGTCGGCGCGATATTGCCGATCGACAGGCTGTACAGCCCCGGCACGCCGACCGACGCATGCAGCACGTCCGGCGTGCCGTTGCCGCCGCGCGCGCTCTTCACGCCCTTGTCGACGTCGAGCCGCACCGCGAGCGGATCGCGCGGAATCTCGAGCGGCTGCGAGTGGACCCACGCGCTCGTCTTCATCTTGTCGTAGTTGACCGTGTAGCGCAGCGGCGACACGGTCTTGCCGTCGCGGCCGACCAGCACGAGGTCGATGCGCTTCTCGAACTCGGCCGGATCGACCGGGTAGTTGAAGCGCAACTGCAGCAGCGCCTGCTTCTCCGCCGGATTGTCGGGGTTCTGGTAGAACTGGTTGTCGCCGAACGTCGCGGCGAACGCCGGCACGTCGAACGCGAAACGGTCGTCGTGCATCGTCACCTGCGGCGCGAACACGCGATGCACGGCGAAGCGCACCTCGACGTGCGCGCCGACCGGCCAGTCGGCCACCGGCGTGAAGCGCAGCGTCTTGTCGTCGGCCCACTCCCACGCGCCCTTCAGCGCCGGCGTCATCTCGATGCCGTCACCGGCCGGCTTGCCGACCTGCTCGATCGGCGCGGCCGATTGCGAGAACGCCACTTCCAGCGGGTGCACGGTGATCTTCGGCTTGTCGGCATCGTCGACCTCGTAGGTCGTGATCGCCGGCGCCTTCACGGTGAAGCCGACGGTTTCAGGCTCGGGCGGCTTCGGGCGATGCTTGAACCAGTAGCCGCCGTAACCGAGCGCAGCCGCGAGCAGCACGAGGCCGCCGGCATGCCACGGACGGCGGCGCACGGCCGCGGCGGTGACGCCCATCCATGCGGGCGCCGTCCACGACACGTCGCCGACCAGCGGCCGCAACGCACAGCCGAGCAGCCACCAGACGAAGCCCGCCACGCGAATCGGCAGGAGCAGCAGGAAGCGCAGCAAATCCATTTTGTTATTTCCTTGTCAAGGACATGCTGCCCCAGCGGCAACCTTCCCCGAATCGTTTTGGGTCTGTGACGGCGCGGCCCGGTTGCGCCGTGAATACTTGGTATGTTCGACCGGATGCTGGGCGCCATTATCGATCAGACCCGAAACGATGGAAACAGCGGTGTGCCGGCGCGCAACGCCGGCCGACGACCGGTCGGTCGGGCGGATTTCCACGGGTTCCCGGGTCCACCGCCCGATCTCTGCACATGGCGGCGCCGCGTTCGCTAGAATGCCCGGCTCGGCAGGATCGAATCGAATTGACGTCCCCCTCTCCCTAAAGGGAGAGGATTCCCACACCTGGCGATGCACGTCCGCATCGGAGAATGTTCAGCGCAGCGTTGATATCACGATCATGCTCGACACCACAGTCACTGCAGGCCCATTCTCTTACTCGCAGTCCCGCGATACCTTTCGGCCGCGTCGTGCTGTCTTTCGACCCGCACGCCGAACAGGACTGGGTAGAACCGCTTTCGTCGACTTCCTCGAACGTCGCTCCGTGCGCGATCGCTTTGTAGCGGAGCGTGTTTCGGAAGGACGACCAGGACGCGTCGTAGACGCTTTTCGCCATCCTGGTTCTGGCAAGTTTTGCGGCCGACACGTTGCCGACCGCGATGTAATCGAAATGCCGCACCAGATCGAGCGCGAGCTTGTGCTGGAAATCGGCGCGGGCATTGGCGATCTTTGCGTGCAGCTTCGCGATATGCCGCTTGTGCTTTCGCGCCCGTTGCGCTTTCGCCAGCTTCTCGGCCGCTCGTCGACCGAACTGGTCATTGGGCAGCTTCTCGCCGGTCGAAAGTGTGGCGAAGTCTTTCAGGCCGAGATCGATGCCCACACCGGAACGAACCGGGCGGGCCTGCACATCGGGCATCTCGATCACGATGTTGAGGAACCAGTTGCCGCGTGCATCCTGCGCAAAGTTGGTCCCGTCCTTGATCTTGCCTTCGGGAAGCGGTCGACTGTTGAACACGCGAAACGTGTTGCCGGCGAAACGGAACGCGTCCCCCTCGCGCTTCAGGTCACGCCCCTTCAGCGGCACCCAGCCGAGCGACTTCCTGCCGCGATAACGCAGGTAAGGGCGTCGGCGCTGACTGCGCGACTTCGCATATTGCTCGCACGTCGCGTTGATCGTGCCGGAGTGAATACCGAGTTCCTTGCTGCTCCCCGTCGTCAGCACGTTCAGGTCGAATCCCGTCGGCCACTTCTTGCCCCACTTGAGCGCATGCTTCTGCGTGTCGTTGCAGAAGTTCCAGACGTAGTTCACCGCGCGGCTCTGCTTGTTAAGCAGTCCGTTGAGCGACTTCACGCGGTAGCGATAGACAAGAATCATGCCGGCCATTTTAACGGTGGAATGCCGCTGGCAAACAGCAGCGCTCCTTTCCTCCCCGCCCTGAAGGACGGGGAGGAAAGGAGCAACTGATGAAAGGAAACCGCTTGAAACTCCCGTTCGAATGGCAGATCGGGCTGCGCTACGCGCGCGGCGGCCGGCGCTCGGCCGGCGACGGCTTCGTGTCGTTCATCGCCGGCGCCGCGATGGCCGGCATCGCGCTCGGCGTGGCCGCGCTGATCGTCGTGCTGTCGGTGATGAACGGCTTTCGCACCGAGGTGCGCGACCGGATGCTGTCGGTGCTCGCGCACGTGGAAATCTTCTCGCCGTCCGGCGCGATGCCCGACTGGCGGCTGACCGCGCACGAATCGTTACAGAATGCGGCGGTGCGTGCCGTCGCGCCCTATGTCGACGCACAGGCGCTGCTGACGAACGCGGGCAATGTGACGGGCGTCGCGTTGCGCGGCATCGATCCCGTGCTCGAGCCGCGCGTGTCCGAGATCGCGCGCAAGCTGAAGACCGGACGCCTCGACGCGCTCGTGCCGGGCGAGATGGGCATCGTGCTCGGCGCCGCGCTCGCCGATACGCTGCACGTGAAGATCGGCGACCGCATCACGTTCTTCGCGCCCGGCAACACCGCGCGCTTGGGCGACGCGCTGCCGCGGTT
This sequence comes from Burkholderia sp. E168m22, assembly GCF_001319805.1. Lineage (NCBI taxonomy): Bacteria > Pseudomonadati > Pseudomonadota > Betaproteobacteria > Burkholderiales > Burkholderiaceae > Burkholderia > Burkholderia sp. E168m22. The sequence goes on along the minus strand of NZ_BBSK01000071.1, from coordinate 10,485 downwards.
CCGCCAGTTCAACGTGGTCGGTACGTTCGAGTCGGGCCACTACCAGTACGACAGCGCGCTCGCGTACATCCATATCCGCGACGCACAGCAACTGTCCAACGTGAACGCGCCGACCGGCATCCGGCTGCGCATCGACGATCTGCAGCGCGCGCCGGAAATCGCGCTGGCGCTGTCGCGCACGCTGTCGGGCAATCTGTACCTGCGCGACTGGACGCGGCAGAACCGCACGTGGTTCGAAGCCGAGCGGCTGCAGAAACGGATGCTGTCGCTGATCCTGATGCTGATCGTCGCGGTCGCCGCGTTCAACCTCGTGTCGTCGCTCGTGATGACGGTCACGCAGAAGCAGGGCGACATCGCGATCCTGCGCACGCTCGGCGCGCCGCCCCGCTCGATCATGAAGATCTTCGCGATCCAGGGGATGACGATCGGCCTCGCCGGCACGCTGGCGGGCGTTGCGCTCGGCTGCGCGATCGCGGTGAGCATCCCGGTGGTGCTGCCGGCGGTCGAGCAGTTGCTCGGCATCCGCTTCCTGACGCCGTCCGTGTATTTCCTCAGCGCACTGCCGTCGAAGCTGTCGGCGCTCGACGTGATCGAGATCGCGTCGGCCGCGTTCCTGATGTCGTGCGTCGCGACGCTGTACCCGAGCTGGCGCGCCGCGCGGGTGCGCCCGGCCGAGGCGCTGCGCGACGAGTAGGCGCAATCGGCGCGATTGGCACGAATGGCGCGGCGTTACGCGATCTCGTGGAAGCCGACGCTGTTGCCGCCGTCCGGCGTGTAGCCGGCGAGCACGTCGAAGCCGACGTTGACGAGTTCCGTGCGCATGCCGTAGGACTTGTTGCCGGATGAATCGACGAAGATCGCCGCGCCCGACGATAGCTGGCGCGCGGCGTCCAGCAACGCGAGCGTGCCGCGCGCGGTGCCGGCCGACGGCTCGATCGTCAGCGTCGTGCCGTCCTGCGTGGTGAAGTGCCCGCCGGGCGCCACGGGCGGCGGGTTCTCCGCGACCGACCGGTTGAGCAGGCTCATGAAGTGAAAGCGCGCGTCGGCGGCCTGGCTCGCCGCCGCGCGATCGCTGTCCGTGAACGTGTCGCCTCGCACGGCCGCACCCTGCGCGGCGATATCGACGGCCTGCTCGTGAAAATCGCGCGTCGCGAGCACGAGGCCGGCGTTCGAATTCAGCGTCGACTCGATCCATGCGCGATCGCTGTCCGTCATCGTCTTCGACACGACCTTGATCCGGCCGGCGTCGGTCGCGAAGTCGAACTGCGCATCGGCCAGATCCGGGCGCTTCGCGACGATGTCCTGCAGGCTCGTCGCAAGCGCGTCGGTCACGCCGCGCAGCTTCATCGACAGGTCGCCCACCATCGACAATTGTTTCGTCATCGCCGCCTGCTGCGCTTGCGGATCGATTGCCCGGATTCTGATCGGTTCGTCTTGCGGTGCGCCGGACGCCGTCGTGTCCGTCGTCTGGCGCCCGTCGAGCGCCGCCTGTGCCATTTGTGCGAGCGTAAGGCCGCCCGCCGCCGTGACCGTAATCGTCATTGCCCTCTCTCTCGTTTTAAGCGTGTTTTTCATTGTTTACGGACGGATTGCCGGGAAGTTGAGCGCGCATGTCACACACGCGTCGAAACTTTGTTTGACTCGAACTAAAAAAGTTTGACACGGACATTTCACTGAGATAACTTTTGCGCAAGCTTCCGGAAAGCAATCCGGCCAGCGTGCCGACTCGCGTCGCGCTTTCCTGCCGTTGCAGCACCGCCGTTCGCAACATTCCCGCCTCATCGCATCGCGCCGTTCCGTTTCATCCGAAACCTGAAGGAAGCCCGGGCATGCCCGCATTTGATTCGCAGTCCTGCATTCGCAGCGAACCGCCGCACTGACGATTTCCGTTCGGGGCGATCACTCGCCTCGACGCCGGCCGGATGCACGCCGCCTGACGCGCGCCGGCACCGGGCGAGACGCTCATCCATCTCGCCCGCCGTTTTTGATGGTGCAGTTCCGCTTCATCCGACGCAGCACCCGGCCAGGCCGCAGGGGGCGTATCGCGAGCCGGCCGGTTCCAGACAAACACAAGAGACGAGGTCGATTCAATGAACATTCATCGAACCGGAGTGCGGCGCGCATGGCTGCCCGCGCTCGTGGCGGCCGCGACGCTCGCCGCGTGCGGCGGCGACGACGGCGGCAGCGTGGCGGGCGTGTCAGCGCTCGCGCAGGGCCAACAGGAGGGAGCCGCCGCCGCGGCCGATACAGCCGGTGCGCCATCGCTCGCGTCGCGCTTTTCGCCGTCGGGCGTGCCGTACGCGAATCCGGCCAGCAGCGGACGCTACAAGCCGGTGATCAGCAACGGCCAGGTGCAGCCATCGCTGTCGGGCGGCACGATCGAGGAAAACGCGTGGGTCGACACGCCGGTCGATTCCGACGGCGACGGCACGCGCGACCGCATCCACGTGCGCATCGTGCGGCCGTCCGAAACTGCAAACGGCGCGCGCACCCCCGTCATCGTGCTCGCGAGCCCGTATTACGCGGGGCTCGCCGACAGTCCCGACCACGACGTCGACGTCGAACTCGACGGCACGCCGCATCCGGCCGCGACCGCCGGTGCCGCGGCATCGGCATCCACCCGCATCCTGGCCGCCGCGCCGCAATCGCGGATGCTGCAGCAGGTCGAGGCGGCCGCCGCCGGCCGCTCGTGGATCGAAAGCTACTTCGTGCCGCGCGGCTTCACGATCGTCTACGCGGATTCGCTCGGCACCGCCGGCTCGGACGGCTGCCCGACGATCCTGACGCGCGACGAATCGGTGGCGATGGCGTCGGTGATCCGCTGGCTCGGGCGCGACGCGACCGCGAAGGACGCGAACGGCAAGACGGTCGTCGCCAACTGGTCGACCGGCCACGTCGGCATGTACGGCGTGTCGTACGACGGCACGCTGCCGAAGATGGTCGCGAGCCTGCGCACGCGCGGGCTCGACGCGATCGTGCCGATCGCCGGGCTGTCGAACATGTACGGCTACTACCGCTCGGGCGGCCTCGTGCGTGCGCCGGAAGGCTATCAGGGCGAGGATGTCGACGTGTACATCAAGGCGCTGCTGACCAACGCGCATCCGGAGCGCTGCACGCACCTGATCGACGAAGCGCTGCAGCAGGAAGACCGCAAGACCGGCGACTATTCGCCGTTCTGGGCCGCGCGCGACATCCCGACCGCGTTCGCGGTCGCGCCGGCGCTCGTCGCGCAGGGTCTCACCGACGACAACGTGCGCGTCGACCAGTCGACGTCGTGGTATCTGGCGATGCGACGTCAGGGCGTGCCGACCCAGCTGTGGCTGCATCGGCTGAAGCACACCGATCCGACCCGCGTGCCGGGAATGGCCGACGCGTGGACCGCGGAGGTGAACCGCTGGTTCACGCGCTACCTGATCGGCTTCGACAACGGCGTCGAGCACGATCCGCGCGCGGTGGTCGCGCAGGCGGACGGCACGCTGCTGAAGGAAGCGGACTGGGCCGCGCGCCACGCGACGCCGGTCACGTACTTCGCGGGCGGCGACGGCGCGAGCACCGGCACGCTGCTGCGGCTGCCGAGCGGCGGCCCGCTCGCGCGCTTCACCGACGATGCGCGCATTCCGGCGCTCACGCTGGCGAACACGCCGACCGGCGAAAACCGCAGCCGCTTCGAGACGGCCCCGCTGACGGCCGCGGCACGCCTGTCCGGCGCCGCGACCGCACGCGTCAGGCTGACCTTCACGGGCGTCGCGAACGTGACGGCCTTGCTGGTCGACCGCGCGCCGGACGGCACGGCGACGATCGTCACGCGCGCATGGACCGACCCGCGCAACCGGCTGTCCGAGTGGGTGTCGCAACCGGTGCTGCCCGGCATGCCGTACGACCTGAAGCTGACCTTCATGCCGCGCGACTACAAGCTGGAAGCCGGCCACCGGCTCGGGCTCGTCGTCCTCTCCAGCGACTACGAGGCGACGCTGCGGCCGACGCCCGGCACCGGGCTGACGCTCGATCCGGCCGGCACGTCGGTGACGGTGCCGCTGGCTTCGCCGTCGACGGGCGCGTAGTCGTGCGCCGGCGGCCGTCGTAGCGGCGGCGCCGCCCCCCGCCTGCATGCCAGTCGATGTGGGCGGGGGATCGCTGCACGAAGGGAGCACCTGCGCTAGGCTGCGGCAATCGAATGCCTACGGTGAGCCCCGATGATTCCCGTCAGCGCCAAAGCCATCGTCCGCGACGGCCGTTCCGTCCTGTTCCTGCGCAATCCCCGCGACGAGTGGGAGCTACCAGGCGGCTGGCCCGAAGCGGGCGAATCGCTCGAAGACGCCGTCATCCGCGAAGTGCAGGAAGAATGCGGAATCGTCGCATCGGCGATCCGCTACGTGGGCAGCCGTTCGTGCGAGGTCGTGCCGGGCAAGCGCGTACTGATCGTATGCTTCCGGTGCGAGGTCGATCGCCGTGAAATCGTGCTGAGCGACGAGCACCACCAGTTCGGCTGGATCGACCTCGATGCCGCCAAGCCGGCGAACCTGCCGGATTTCTACTGGGCATTCTGCAAGCAGGCGGACTGATTCGACGCCGCCGCCCGGCGCTCACACCGGCGTCAACACCGGCTGCCCCGTGAAATGCCGCGCCGCGTTGTCGAGAAATTGCCGCACCGAGCGATCGAGCGCCTCGGGCGACCAGCCGCCCATGTGCGGCGTGAGCACGACGCTGTCGAGATCGGTCAGCGCACGCGGCGGCTCCGGTTCCCCTTCGTACACGTCGAGCCCCGCGCCCGCGATGCGCTCTTCGCGCAGCGCGTCTGCCAAAGCAGCGGTATCGACAACACTGCCGCGCGACACGTTGACGAGAAAGCCGCCCGGGCCGAGCGCATCGAGCACGGTGCGATCGATCAGGTGCCGCGTGCCCGCGCCGCCCGGCGTCGCGACGATCAGGAAATCGGCCCACTGCGCGAGCGTGTCGACCCGGTCGAAATAGCGGTACGGCACGGGCTTCTCCGAGCGGTTGTGATAACCGATCTCGATGTCGAAGCCGGCCGCGCGGCGCGCGCACTTCTCGCCGATCTTGCCGAGCCCGACGATCCCAAGCTTCTTGCCCGACACGTTCGGCGGCATCGACAGCCCGTCGCGCCACACGCCCGCGCGGGTCTTCGCATCGAGCTGCACGACGTTGCGCACCGCCGCGAGCAGCAGCGCGAACGCATGATCGGCGACGCAATCGTCGTTGGTGCCGGCGCCCGTGACCACGGTGATGCCGCGCGCCTTCGCGTGCGCGACGTCGATGTGCTCGTAGCCCGCGCCGAGCGCGCTGACGAACGTGAGTTGCGGCAGCCGGTCGATCTCGGCGGCGGTCAGCCCCGTGCTGCCGTTGGTCAGCACCGCGCGAATCGTGCCGCCGTGCTCGGCGATCGCGCGTTCGCGCGCATCGGGCGTCGGGGCATAACGCACGTCGAACGACGCGGCGATCTCGCGATGCGCGTCGCCGCGCAGTGCGATGAGGACCAGCAGCTCGGGCTTCATGTCAGCAAATGTCCGCAGGCGGGGAACGAATTTCAGTGTAACAAGCCCGCATGACGGATGCGGGTTATCCCCACACCGGCTGTGGACACGCCGCCGCACGCGGTTTGCCAAAGCCGGCTCAGTCAAGTAACTTTCGGCGTACGCCCCCGTCCTGGAGATTGGCCCCGATGAAGCTCGCCCTGCCCGCCCGGATCCTGGGCCTCGCGTTCGCCGCCGCCATCGTGGCGCCCGGCGCACACGCCGACACGCCCGTCGTGGTGTCGTCGAAGATCGACACCGAAGGCAACCTGCTCGGCAACCTCATTTCACAGGTGCTGAAGGCCCACGGCATTCCCGTCACCGAAAAGATCGCGCTCGGCACGACGCCGATCGTGCGCAAGGCGCTCACGAGCGGCGAGATCGACGTCTACCCCGAATACACGGGCAACGCCGCATTCTTCTTCAACAAGGCCGACGACCCGGTGTGGAAGAACGCGAGCCAGGGCTACGACACCGCGAAGAAACTCGACTACGCGGCGAACCATCTCGTGTGGCTCGCCCCGGCGCCCGCGAACAACACGTGGGGCGTCGCGCTGCTCGCGCCCGTCGCGCAGTCGCAGCACCTGAAGACCTTCTCCGATTTCGGCAAGTGGGTGGCCGGCGGCGGCAAGGTGAAGCTCGCGGCCTCGGCCGAATTCGTGAACAGCGCGTCCGCGCTGCCGTCGTTCGAGAAAGCGTACGGCTTCAAGCTGAAGCCCGAGCAGCTCGTCGTGCTGTCCGGCGGCGACACGGCCGCGACGATCAAGGCCGCCGCGAACCAGACCGACGGCGTGAACGCCGCGATGGTCTACGGCACCGACGGCGGCATCGCATCGAGCGGCCTCGCGGTGCTCGACGACGACAAGCACGTGCAGCCCGTCTACGCGCCGGCGCCGGTGATTCGCGAAGCCGCGCTGAAAGCGCATCCGCAGATCGCCGACTTGCTCAAGCCCGTGTTCGCGAGCCTCGACCTTAAGACGCTGCAATCGCTGAACGCCCGCATCCAGCTCAACGGCGAGCCGGCGGCCGGCGTCGCGAAAAGCTACCTGAAAGCGAAGGGTTTCGTGAAATGACGGAGCGTGCGGCCGCGTCCGCGCGGCGCGTCACGCTCGACAAGGTCGGCATCCTGATCGGCATCCTGACGATCGTCGCCGTGTTCGGCCTGTCGTTCGCGGTGCTGCGGCCGAACCGGATCGCGGCCGGCACCGGGCTGTCGGTGTTCGCCGCGCTGCCGCCGATGCAGGGCGCCGCGCTCGCCGCGCTGTGGACCGTCGGCGCGCTGTGGGCGATGACGGCGAGCCGCCCCGCGTGGCGGCTCGCGGCCGGCTGCGCGGGGCTCGCGACGCTCGCGTATGCGGTCGGCGCGGCTGCGACGCATGTCGTCGCGCCCGACGACATGCTGGCCCGCGTGTCGCCCGATGCCGGCGTCTGGCTGCTGCTGTTCGCGTGGGCCGTGCTGATCGCCGACGCGCTCGCACGCCTCGCGTTCGGCCCATGGCGGCGCCTCGCCGCGCTCGCCGTCGCGATAGCAGCAGTTTCCGTGCCGCTCGCGAGCGGCTGGTGGGACGGCCTCTCCGTGATGCGCGAATACGCGGTGCGCAGCGACGATTTCTGGCGCGAGGCGATCCGTCACGTGTCGCTCGCGGGCGGCTCGGTCGCCGCCGCGCTCGTCGCGGGCGTGCCGCTCGGCATCGCCTGCGCGCGCATCGCAACGGTGCGCACCGTCGCGATGCCCGTACTCAATATCGTGCAGACGATCCCCAGCATCGCGATGTACGGGCTGATGATGGCGCCGCTCGGCCTGCTCGCCGCGCACGTGCCGCTTGCGGCCGCGCTCGGCATTCGCGGGATCGGCGTCGCGCCGGCCGTGCTCGCGCTGTTCCTGTATTCGCTGCTGCCGATCGCATCGAGCGTCGTGGTCGGGCTCGAACAGGTGCCGCCGCACGTGACCGAAGCGGCCCGCGCGATGGGCATGACGCGCATGCAGCGGCTGCTGCGCGTCGATCTCGTGCTCGCGCTGCCGGTGATCCTGAGCGGCGTGCGCATCGTGCTCGTGCAGAACATCGGCCTGACCGCGGTGGCCGCGCTGATCGGCGGCGGCGGATTCGGCACCTTCATCTTCCAGGGGATCGGGCAATCGGCCGCCGATCTCGTGCTGCTCGGCGCGATCCCGACGATCGCGCTCGCACTGGCGTCCGCGGTCGTGTTCGAAGCCGCGACGTCGCTCGCGAAAGGGCGTGCAGGATGATCGAGATCGAACGGGTCGGCAAACGCTTCGGCGACGCGCTCGCCGTCGACGACGTATCGCTGACGGTGCAGCGCGGCACGATCACCGCGCTCGTCGGCGCATCGGGCAGCGGCAAGTCGACACTCCTGCGCATGATCAACCGGCTGATCGCGCCGACCAGCGGCACGATCCGCATCGACGGCGTCGATACGGCGACCGTCGCGCCCGAGCAATTGCGGCGCGGTATCGGCTACGCGATCCAGGGGCATGGGCTGTTTCCGCACTGGAGCGTCGCGCGCAACATCGCGACCGTGCCGCGCCTGCTCGGCTGGCCGGCCGAGCGCATCGACGCGCGCGTGAACGAACTGCTCGACCTGTTCCATCTCGCGCCGGCCGAGTTCGCGGGCAAGCTGCCGCACGAACTGTCGGGCGGCCAGCAGCAGCGTGTCGGCGTGGCGCGCGCACTCGCCGCCGAGCCCGCGATCCTGCTGATGGACGAACCGTTCGGCGCGCTCGATCCGATCATCCGCAACAAGGCGCAGGACGACCTGTTCGCGCTGCAGCGCCGCCTCGGCATCACGGTCGTGATCGTCACGCACGATATCGAGGAAGCGCTGAAGCTCGGCGACACGATCGCGGTGATGGACGGCGGCCGGCTGCTGCAGGTCGCATCGCCGGCCGAGATTCTCGGCGGCCCGGCACCGGGTGTGGTCGAACAGCTCGTCGCGGGCGTCGACCGGCCGCTGCGCCTGCTCGCGCTGACGCCGATCGACACCGTGGCCGAAGCCGGCCACGTCGATGGCGAACCGATCGCCGCGACGCGCACGCTGCGCGATGCGGTGTCCGAATTGTTGTGGCGCGGTGTCGATGCGCTGCCCGTGGACGATACGGCCAACGGCACCCCCAACGCACGCGGCCCCCGCCGCATCACGCTCGACGCGATCCGCGCACACGCGAGGAAGCCTGCATGACGACCTGCGGCAACGTGCAGTTCCAGCAGTCGTCACTTCCCGCGTACGTCGCCCGCGCGGCCGCGCTCGTGCTGCTGCTCGTGCTGCTGTTGCGCCCCGCGTGGCTGCAGGGTCTGTTCGCGCCGTTCGCGGACAACGGCGCGCCGGTGATCTACGATCGCGCGAGCCTGCTCGACCTCACGCTCGCGCATCTCGGCACGGTCGCGCTGTCGAGCCTGATCGGTACGATCGTCGCGGTCGCGGCCGGCATCGCGGTCACGCGGCCGTTCGGCGCGGATTTCCTGCCGGTCGCGCGAAGCGTCGTCGATATCGGCCAGACCTTCCCGCCGGTCGCCGTGCTCGCGCTCGCCGTGCCGGCCGTCGGCTTCGGCTTGAAGCCGGTGCTGATCGCGCTCGTGCTGTACGGGCTCCTGCCGATTTTCGAAAGCACGATCGCGGGGCTCGAGGACGTGCCGCGCGACGTCGTCGACGCCGCGCGCGGGATGGGGATGAGCGGCTGGCAGCAACTGGTGTCCGTCGAGCTGCCGCTCGCGTTCCCGGTGATCGTCAACGGCATCCGCCTCGCGGTCGTGATCAATCTCGGCACGGCGACGATCGGCTCGACGGTGGCCGCGCGCGGGCTCGGCGACGTGATCATCGCGGGCCTGCAGACGTCGAACACCGCGTTCGTGCTGCAAGGCGGCGTGATCGTCGGCTTGCTCGCGGTGCTCGTCAGCGATGCGATCGGCGCGATTGCGCGGGCGGCGAGCGCGCGGCGCGCGTAGAAGCCGTCACGGAATTTTTCGAAGGAGCAACCATGGCTGTGCTCGACACCGGCCCGTTTTTTCATGGCACGAAAGCGGATTTGCGGATCGGCGACTTGCTGACGGCAGGCTTCCGATCGAATTACCGGCATGACGTCGTGATGAATCACATTTATTTCACGGCCCTGCCCAAAGGCGCCGGCCTGGCTGCGGAAATGGCCAAAGGCGATGGTCGGCCGCGGGTCTACATCGTCGAGCCCACTGGCGAATTCGAAAACGACCCGAACGTCACGGACAAGAAATTCCCCGGCAATCCGACGCGATCGTATCGAAGCACATCGCCTTTGAAGATCGTCGGCGAACTCGATCGCTGGGAACCGTACGATCCGGAGTTCATCCAGCAACTCAGAATCCGCATCGAAACCGGTATCGGCGAGATCATCAACTAGCGTTTCGTTCGCGCCGATTCGCAAATCGGGCCCGAACTGCCGCCGGAATGGGACACGCGAGCCGACGACATTTCCGCGATACCGCGGGCGAATCGCAGGAAAGGACGGAAGCGCCCGGTTCATCCGGACTCCGATGCGTGTCCGCGCAACGATCGGCGCGTCGATCATCGCGAATGTGACAAGCCTACACGTCGCTTTCATTCGAACCCGCCCTCGACCACCCACCGCGATTGGTCGATATACTATGCGCCTCCCATTTCCCCGCACTCCACCATGCGACGACGGTTCTTCTGGCTGATCGTGCTTTCGCTCGGCATTGCGCAGCACGCCGCGGCGCAGCAGGCGCCCGCCTTGCCTGCCTCTGCGCCCGAAGCAGCCGCATCCGCGCCAGGCGATGCATCCGCACCGCTCGCCAACGATCAGCCTAACGAAGCAAACCGCCGCATCACGTCCTACCTGACGAAGAAATTCGGCGTCGCGAAGGAACGCGCCGCGAAGCTCGCCGATATCGTGAGCGTCACTGCGACGAAATATTCGCTGCCGCCGGCACTCGTTTACAGAGAC